>NZ_JASDDA010000005.1:0-140813 GCF_030407645.1 Pseudoalteromonas sp. APC 3495
GATTCTTACACTCATTTTATTGGCTTATTCTCTTCTGTCTTTAAACAAGACAGATAATTTAAGTAAATAAAAATAACCACTAACGAACTAAAAAATACAATGTCTTCTTGGAGATTATTCATTGTAAAATCCCACGCTAGAAGCATCAACATGGTCATACAAAATGTTAATAGTATGTGAGCAGTAAAAGTTTTCATTATTAAGGTTGAATATTTATTGTTCTAATTGAGCTTCGACGTTGAATTTCATTATTTACTTTTGATAGCTCTGATTTATTAAATAATACAGTACCCCAAATGACGAGAGTAACGACTCCACCTTTGGTCACTTTTCTATTACTCCAAAGCTTTACTAATAAATCCTTTCCACTTAAGGCCGAGGCTCCAACACCAATATATGATGCAAAGTTATCAACTTGACTATGAAAATACTGATCAGCTATAAGTTCTTCCGTTGTAAAAGACCATATGCCCCAATCCTTATTAACGAATGTAGGCTCAACAGCTATTGATATAAGCTTCGCTTTTAACGCCCCATTTGGTACGGATCTAATTAAGGTCATTGCTTCTATTTATTGATGACGGTCTAAGTGCCTATAAAGAATTGCACCACATATAGCCTCCACTTCATTTTGACCACCATCTTTGACTAAGGAGAAAGGTATTTTAACTATATTTGAAAGTATTCTGAGTTGCTCATTTAAGTTGTTTGGTAAATCGTATGGAAGATTACTAATAGAAAATGATGATGACATTTTTATTCCTTTAAAAATATAATATAAAAAAATGTTACTTAATAATACATGTTAGGTCAACAGCCAAAATCAAATTAAAACAACTACTCTACTTTTTTGTACAAAATATCCGAATGGTAGTAATTAATGAGTAGTTTCTATTTGTAAGGGAAAATAATCTTAGGATTTTAGCATTTAGTAGCGAATATTCTATCTCTAGCGAAAAATTGAAAAAGGATAATTCAATACTTAGTCATATACTCCGCCGCTTATTTCGTACCAGCCTCCTGCAAATTGGTGATGGTAATATCAGCGGTTATATTGCTTGCTTTTTGGCAATATTAAGTTGCTTGGGAGTGCTTGCATTCCACTTCCCTGAATATTTAACGACTCCAGAATTGCGTAAAAGTTATAGCGTCGAGTTTTTACGTCAACTTATGTTTGTTGCCCTTATTATTTCAGGAAGCCTGGGGTTACTTAATTTTGTACGAAATACCAATAAGCGCTTGGGGGCGACTGCGTGGTTTTTTATTTTGCTGGCCATTGGCTTTGGCGGCCCGAATGTTGAAGTGAATGACTTTGCCGATAACACCCCTTATATTGGCTTAGATTGGTTTATATTAGACTTATTAGGCTCAACCTTAATTTTTATTTTAATTGAAAAACTACTTCCGCATCGAAAAGAGCAAAAAATACTGCGTAGTGAATGGCGCGGCGATTTAAACCATTTCTTTGTCAATCATCTAATAGTAGGCTTTGTATTACTGGTTACTAATCATTTTGTGCATTATGGTTTTGGTTGGGCGGTGTCGAGCACATTACAAGGTTACATAGCGCAAATGCCGTTTATACTGCAGCTATTTTTAATTATTTTGGTGGCTGATTTAATGCAGTATTGGACACATCGTGCTTATCACGAAGTCCCCTTTTTATGGCGATTTCATGGTGTCCATCACAGTGCCAAAGAAATGGATTGGCTCGCAGGCTCTCGTCAGCATATTTTAGAAATACTTATCACCCGTAGTTTAGTGTTAACGCCTATATTTGTGCTGGGTTTTTCACAGCAAATTATTAGTTTGTACGTGATTATTGTAGGCTTTCAAGCGGTATTTAATCACGCTAACGTAAATGTAAAATTTGGGTGGTTAAAGTATTTTATGGTTACACCACAGTTTCACCATTGGCATCACGCATCCGATAAAGCCGCAATTAATAGAAATTATGCAGCCCATTTTTCGTTTTTAGATTACTTGTTTGGCTCTGCAGTAAAAGGGCAAGCAGAGTGGCCCAAAGAATATGGGGTTGTGGGTGATTACATGCCTGTAGGTATGCTAAAGCAACAAATTTACCCGTTTAAAAAACAAAAATAGTGTTCAATTTTAGATTGCGGCCATAATATTAATGGCCGCATAACCATTATAAAAAGTCAGCTAATGCGCCAAGTGTTGGCCGCTGTGCGATATTTTCGCTCATGCATTGCTGCGCAATATGTTGTAAGTGCATTACTTCAGCACTTTGTTCTTGGCAGGTTGTGAGTAAATCCTCGATTAAACACCCTAAAGCACGCACTTCTATTAACTGCATTTGTTGACGTTGATAGTCACTGAGCATAGTAAGATCAGTGGCCGCGCCAAAATCCCCAAACAGCACACGCGCGTGCGGGTCAACCATGGTATTGTGCGCATATATATCACCATGGCTTATATTGTGCTGGTGCAAGTGGGCCACAGTGCTAACCATTTGCTGCGCTATGGCATAAATTACTTGGGTAGAGTAGTGGCAATCGCTTTCAAATGTATCTCGAGTACAGGTATCAAGGCTCGGCGGTAAACCAAGATTTGTAAAGCTTGTATCAATTAACTCCATCACTAAACCAAGCTGTTGCTGTTGTTCAATGTAAGCCAGTACTTTAATTAAGTTTGGATGCTCAAGCGCTTGCAAGCAGCAATTAACTTCATCCAGCGGATAACCATCGCTTGTAATAGTCCCTTTAAATAACTTAACAGCAACCGGCTCTTTATTCGTTGAATAAGCAAGATGGATAATCCCTGATGCGCCTTGGCCTATTACTTTACTGAGCGAGTAGTCACTCAGTGGTTTATTGGCTAAATTTGATTGGGTAAGGCACTGTGATTTATTAAAGCAATTACCTGCAAATGCAAGCCAAGTCAGCTTTGGTAGTTCAAATAGCCAATCATCAATTTGAGTTAACTGATTTGCAGAGAGCCTAACTAGTTCTAGGTTATGGCAATTTGCCATGCTTATTGGAAGTTCATTAAGCTGATTACCTGCCAATGCCAGCTTTTTAAGCGCAGTGTATTGGCCAAATGTTGCAGGCAGCTTAGCTATTTTATTATCTGTAAGAATAAGCCATTCAATCGTTTTAGGTAGGCAGTGATCTGCAAATTCAGTGATGTAATTACCTTTAAATGCAACCATGATCAAAGCAGGGCACTTAGCGAGTATTTTAGGTATATGTTTAAACTGATTAAACGATAAAAACAGTCGTTTTAATTTTGTTAAGCAGGCAAATTCATCAGGTAAATCAGATAAATTGTTATTAGATAAATCCAAGACTTCGAGGGTATCCGCGAGGGTAAAAATTTCCTCTGGAAAGTGGCTTAGCGCTTCAACTAATTGTAGGTGTTTAGCACCAAGTAATTGGCCGCTGCGAAGTTGTGAAAGGGTATTCAAAATTAATAATCCATTTTAAAATCAACAAAAAGGCCAACTAAGTTGGCCTTTAAACACGATTAAGCTTTAATGTTTAAAATTGTGCGTTGTGGTACACGTTTTGTACGTCGTCACAATCTTCAAGCATGGCTAAAAAGCGTTCCATCACTTCTACATCTTCGCCTTCAATAGGGGCTTCTACTTGGGGTACAAAGGCAATTAAGTCTTCGTCAAATTCTGTCACACCCATTTCTTCAAGTGCGGTACGCGTATTGTTGTATTCAGTGTGTGGAGCAAATACGGTTACTTTACCGTTTTCTACTTCTACATCGGTTACATCAACGTCAGCCATCATTAGCGCTTCAAGAACGGTTTCATCGTCGTCACCGTCAAATACAAAAATAGCAAGGTGATCAAATAAGTGTGATACCGAGTTTTGTGCGCCAATTTTAGCGTTTGCTTTAGTAAAACACACACGTACATCAGCAAAGGTACGTTTGTTGTTGTCGGTTAAACAGTCAACAATAATCATGCAATTACCTGGGCCGTAACCTTCGTAGCGCGTAGCTGCATAGTCTTCACCGCCGCCGCCTTTGGCTTTATCAATGGCGCGTTCAATTACGTGAGCCGGTACTTGGTCTTTTTTAGCGCGTTCAATTAAACGACGCAGTGCTAGGTTACCGTCTGGATCAACACCGCCGTTTTTAGCACAAATATAAATCTCTTTACCGTATTTTGAATAAACTTTAGTTTTAGCACCCGCAGTTTTAGCCATTGAATCTTTTTTGTTTTGGTAAGCTCTTCCCATCTGCGTTTCGCCTTAATATGTATAAATAATTGAAAAAATTTGCAAGCCCATATTCTAAAGGTAAATGCCGGGCAGGGCTAGTAAGTATTGAGATTGATTACTAAGTAACGGGGGAAACAGTTATTATGAATGGAAAATAAAACAACCCGCCGAAGCGGGTTGTTTATTCGTTACAAATGATGAACGTTTGTCAGAGTATTACCAAATACGAACACGTTCGTCTTCTGGTAAGTACAACTCATCACCTGGTTTTACATCAAATGCTTTGTACCAAGCGTCGTGGTTACGAGGAGCTTGTGCTCTAAAGCGACCTGGCGCATGCGTACCGCCACGTAATTGGTTTAACATGCTTTGCTCAGTACGTTTTTCTTTCCATACTTGTGCCCACGCTAAGAAGAAACGTTGATCGCCGGTTACACCATCAATCACAGGGGCTTCTTTACCATTTAGGCTTAGTTTGTAAGCATGATAAGCCATGGCTAAACCACCTACATCACCAATATTTTCACCTAAGCTGTTGCGGCCATTTACAAAGTTACCCGGAATTGGCTCATATTTGCTGTACTGAGCCGCCAGTTTGTCGGCTTTAGCATCAAAAGCAGCACGGTCTTCGTCAGTCCACCAGTTACGTTGTATGCCGTTAGCATCTGATTTTGACCCTTGGTCATCAAAGCCATGGCCCATTTCGTGGCCAATCACGGCACCAATACCACCGTAGTTTACCGCAGGATCTGCATTTGGATCGAAAAACGGCGGTTGTAAAATAGCGGCAGGAAATACAATTTCATTAAATGAGCTATTGTAATAAGCATTTACACGTTGTGGTGTCATACCCCAGCGATTGCGGTCGGTCTTTTTCAGCTCTTTTTCAACGCTATCGGCTTGGAAAAACTCACGCATATTTTTTACATTAGCCATTAAATCATTTTTGCTAATGCTTAAGCCTTCGTAAGATTGCCATTCATCTGGGTAACCAATTTTTGGCACAAACGCCGCTAATTTTGCACGCGCATTCACTTTTGTTTCTGCGCCCATCCAATCTAGGTTATCAATACGCTCGCCAAGGGCTGTGCGTAAGTTTTCAACCAGCTCAGACATTTGTTGCTTTGATGACTCAGGGAAATAACGTTCTACATAAATTTTACCAATCGCAAAGCCTAGTGAACTAGTGCCTGACATTTGGCTGATCGCACGTTTCCAGCGCGGACGAGGCTCCTGCTGACCATTTAACTCTTTACCAAAGAAAGCAAAGCTGGTGTTAAATATGTCTTCTGACAACAGCCCAGCGTTACCATTAATTGCATGATATGTTAGGTAGTCTTTCCATACGCTTATATCTTCGTTGTTGATTAAATCAATCATGGCCTTTACAGGTTCAGGCTGCGACACGTTTAGCTGCGGTACTTTGTAACCTGTTTGCGCAAAGTATAAATCCCAATTAAATCCAGGGTACTGAGTACTTAACTCGTCGCGTTTTATTTGGTTTAACGTTATGTCACGATTACGGCGTTTTTCACGTGGCCAATGACCTTCTGCAATTTTTGTCTCTAGCGCTAAAATTGCTTGTGCACGTTCAGTGGTATTTTCAACACCAGCAAATTTAAGCATGTCGGCAATATGTGCAACATACGCTTCACGAGTTTTGACAAAACGCTCTGCATCTTCAAGGTAATATGAACGATCAGGTAAGCCTAAACCACCAGCACCTAACGACATTTCGTATTTATTAGGATCTAAGCGGTTAAACCACATACCACCACCAATTGGGGCGCTAACACCAGTGAGCCATGAATTACCAAAGATTTTTGCTAAGTCATCAGTTGAGTCGACAGCGTTAATATCGTTAAGCAATGGCTTAATGGGAGTCACACCGAGCTTATTTAGCGTGTCGGTATCCATGTACGAATTATAAAAATCAGCAACTAGTTGCTCTTCTGCATTTAAATTTTCACGTGCTGCAATATCTTCAATAATTTCTTTTACACGCTCTTCACTGCGTTCAGCTAACGCAGAAAACGCACCATAGCGTGTTTTATCTGCTGGCATTTCGTAGTTGTCGTACCATGAACCGCTGGCATACATAAAAAAGTCATCGCCTGGTTTTACAGCTTCATTGCGGGCAGTTAAATCAACCCCAAAAGTGCCTAATTCAGCTTGCTCAGTTGCTTGTGGTTTTTCAGCGACTGCTGCGACTTGCTCAGTTTTTGTAGTTTGTGGCTCTGAACAGCCGGTAATAAATGTAGCGGCGAGTGCCGCTGCAATTAAACTTTTTTTCATTACTTTCCCCTATGAATTCACGTTATTTAATTCGTTATATTTTTGTTATAAAAATAGCTATTTGATTGTATTGATAACTTCACTTCAAACAAACCTTTTGAGGTGAATAACCGTACCGGTCGATAAGATGAATAAAATACTATCAAAATAGCAAAAAAATACTCAACTACTTAAATCGTTCTTGAGCGGCTTAGTTTATTGCGCCTTTGACTGCTTTTGCTGTAATGCCCACATACGGGCATATTCACCGTTTTGATTTAGTAGTTCTTGGTGTTTGCCTTGTTCAATAATTTCACCAGCTTTTAAAACAATAATTGAGTCTGCGTCGGTTATGGTCGAAAGTCGGTGTGCAATAACAATACTGGTGTGATCATTTGCCACTTCTCGCATTGCTTTTAAAATAGCTTGCTCTGCATGAGAGTCGAGCGCGGAAGTTGCTTCATCAAAGATTAAGATGGGTGATTGCTTTAAAATAGCACGGGCAATGGCAATCCGTTGTTTTTCACCCCCTGAGACTTTTAACCCGCGCTCACCCACGAGGGTTTTATCGCCTTTGTCTAAGCTATTTATAAAGTCGGTTAAGTGCGCCATGTTAATTGCTTTATTTATTTCATCTTCAGTTGCTGAGGGTCTGCCATAGGCAATATTCTCACGGATGGTGCTATTAAACAGCACAGTATCTTGGGGGACTATCGCAATGGCTTTACGCAAGCTTGCAAGAGTAACTGTATTAATTGCTTGTTTATCTATGCTAATAGTGCCTGATGACAGCTCATAAAAGCGATACAGTAATCGGGCTAATGAGCTTTTTCCTGCACCACTTGCACCCACAATCGCGACTTTTGAGCCGGCAGCAACATTAAAGCTAATGCTTTTTAAAATAGGCCTTTTACTGTCGTAGTGAAAGCTTACTTTATCAAAGCTAATTTCACCTTGTTTAATGACCAATTCTTTAGCCTCATGAGCATCCGCCACTTTAGGTTGTGTATTAAGCAGGCCGAGCATGTTTTCAAGGTCGGTGAGGGCACGGCGTATTTCGCGATACACAAACCCTAAAAAGTTGAGCGGTAAAAAGAGTTGAATCATATACGCATTGATCATCACAAGTTCACCAATCGTTAACTCGCCCGTGACAACTTCGCTTGCGCCAAGCCACATTAATGCGGTTATTGCACAGGCAATAATGAGTGCTTGCCCTGAATTTAGCGCCAGTAACGAGAGTCTGTTTTTTAATCGTGCTTGTTCCCAGGTTGCTAAAAACGTATCGTAAGTTTTAGCTTCATACTCTTCGTTATTAAAGTATTTAACGGTTTCGTAATTTAATAAGCTGTCGATGGCGCGTGTGTTACTTTGGTTGTCGGCAGCATTTGACTCGCGAATAAAGCGGTTTCGCCATTGGGTAACTGCCACGGTAAAAAAGATATAAATAGCCACAGCAAGTAGGGTGATCAGCGCAAACCAAATAGAAAATAAGGTGCCAAAAATAATCGCCACGGTCATTATTTCAAACAACGTGGGCACAATATTAAACATTAAAAAGCGCATTAAAAAGCTCAAACCACTGGTGCCGCGCTCTATGTCTCGACTTATACCGCCAGTTTGTCTGTCTAAATGAAAGGCTAAATCTAACGAATGCAAATGTTTAAATACTTTAAGGCCAATATCACGCATGGCATGCTCGGTGACTCGAGAAAATACAGCATCGCGTACTTCACCTAAAAACACGCTGGCAAATCGCAGTGCGCCGTACATAACGAGTAATAAGGTTGGGACGAGCAGTAGCGGGTTAATTGATTTATCAACCGCATCAATTATTTCTTTTAAAGCCCATGGCATGAGCAATGTCGCGCCTTTAGCACCCACAAGCGCTAATATGGCAATCAGCACACGCCCTTTAAATTTAGTGATATAAGGCCAAAGAGTTTGAATGCTTTGTTTTAAATTCATGGCATCGGGGCGTTTTACTGAACTTTGTCTGGAGCGCATTGAGGATCTCAGTATTTGTTTTTATATAAATGAAATAGCTTAATGTTGGCTATTGTATTTTAATTAGCTGCCCTTATATACTAGCTATCCTTTATTTTAGTTTTAAATGACAGATGTTTAAATTTCGCGTTTTTTTAGCTACTTGCTTGTTTTTTGCTGCACTCTTTAGTGTGCAAAGCCATGCTATGGGCGTAAAGCACGAATTAAACAGTAACCAAAGCAGTTATAGCCATGTTGTTAATGTCGAAAACTTAACTAACGCTCCCACACCGTTAAAGTCGCTAGGTAATTTACAGCATAAAAACTCAAAGCATTCTGAGTTTGCTGCGCATCAACCTAGGCTAACAGCCAATAACTCCTTTTTATTTTTACACAGTGCGCAGGGCGATCCTGAATACGATGTAGTGCATGAGTTTTTTGCGCTAAATGGGTGTAGGCATATTTTTTTGCGACCGCAAGCAGTCACCATAAATCAGCCTTGGTATACCTGGGTATTTAAAAGTAAAAAGTCGCGCTTGAGCGGCTGGAAAGATGCGAATCTGTTATACACCGCTGTAACCACCTACCACGCTTAAAGTTCCTTAATTATCGTTAATTGGTTTTAACGCATCGCGTTTTGACCTTAAGTTTAATTGTGCCTAATAGGTACGTTACTGGGCTATGCCGAGTAATAAGGAACAACTATGTTAAGTTTAAAAAAACAAAAAAAGCCATTTATGGCTAAATTTAAATTAAGCTATGTAGCCATGTTGGTTGTATTGGTTTTACTGGCAATAAGCGCTTTACCTAATTTATACCCGAATAAATCGTGGTTGCATATTAGTGCCGCACCTGAGGTTAAAACACAAGCAATACCAAGTACTGAAAACATAGTGCGCTTTTTAAATAGCCAAGGTTTTGAGGTCAGCCAAGGGGTAGAAAACCAAGCAACAATTAATGTGCTTTTAAATACACCTACGCAAAGTGCCCAAGCTCAAGCGGCTATAAAATCGAATTACCCAAATACACAAGTTAAAATTGTAGAACATGCAACCAGCCCTGTTTGGTTACAAGAGTTTGGTTTATCGCCCATAAAGCTGGGTCTTGATTTAAACGGCGGGGTATTGTTTGTACTTGATGTTGATTTAGATAAAGCCATTGATGAGCAATTACTCAGTGCTTACCAGCAAACGAAAGCCATTATTGTTAAACAAAAAGCCTATGGTGTTAAAGCAAAGCAAACTAACCAAGGCTTTGAAATAAGTGCATTAGAAAATGCAGCCGAAAAGCTAACCTCAGTTATTAACGACCTTAAAAGCCGCTTTGAAAATCTAACTATAACCACATCAACTCATGGCAACTTACAGGTCGTTAAAGTGAGTTATTCTGAGCAAGGGCGCAGCGCATTTGATAAACAAGTCATGAGCCAAACACTCACTACGCTTCGCTCACGCATTGAAGAGTTAGGAATTACCGAGGCGGTTACACAGCGCCAAGGTAATCAGCGCATTCGCATTGAGCTACCCGGCGTCCAAGACCCAGCCGAGGCAAAACGTATTATTGGTGCTACCGCGTCACTTGGGTTTTATCAACTTAAAGAGATTGGCGGGCAAACATTTAATTTGCAATCGGGTGGGACTATTAAGCTCGACCCTGTGCCTATTTTTACTGGTGAGCATATTAATAATGCCAATATTGGCCGTGATGACTGGGGTAAACCTTTAGTACAACTGAGCCTAGATAGCCAAGGTGGCGATGCTATGTCGGCGTTTTCTAAGGCGAATATAGGCAAGCCGATGGCAACGCTCTATTCAGAGTATTCACAAAATGCTAAAGGTGAAGTGGTTAAAAAAAGCGAAGTCATTAATGTGGCGAATATAGCCCAGCATTTAAGCTCACGCTTTAGTATAACCAATATGCAAAGCCAGCAAGCGGCTGCCGATTTAGCGCTATTACTCCGTGCAGGATCGCTTACGGCGCCAGTGACCATAGTACATGAACAAACTATTGGTCCAAACCTTGGCCAAGACAACATTAACAATGGATTGGCGGCGTTAATGTTAGGCATGGGGTTAACGCTTGCCTTTATGGCGCTGTGGTATCGTCGTTTAGGGCTTATTGCAAATGTTGCGTTAGTTTTAAATTTAACGTCTTTAGTGGGGTTAATGTCATTATTACCTGGGGTGGTTTTAACACTTCCTGGTATTGCAGGTTTGGTGCTAACCATAGGAATGGCGGTTGATACTAACGTGATTATATTTGAACGTATAAAAGAAGAGCGCCGCAAAGGACGCCCTCCATATCAAGCGATACAAGAGGGCTATAAACAGGCAGCGAATACGATTTTAGATGCCAATATTACCACGATGATCACCGCGATTATTTTATATGGCATAGGTTATGGCCCTGTAAAAGGCTTTGCTATAACGCTGGCGCTGGGACTTATCACATCGGTATTTACTGGTGTGTATGTATCGAAATATTTAAGCCAAAGCTTATATTTAAAGCTGGGTAAAAAAGCAGGAGTAAACGCGCATGCTTAATTCTTTTTTAAAATGTGAGGCAGGGTCTCGTATACGTTATACAGGCATGCTGATCAGCGCCATATTTGTGTTGTTGTCGGTATTCACCATTGCACAAAAAGGGCTAAACTTTGGCCTTGATTTTACGGGTGGATACTTAACAGAGTTTACCACCAGCCAAGGTGTTGAACTAAAACAGCTTGAGCAATTTATTGCAAAAAATCATCAGGGGGAATTTGAGCTAACAGCACAGGGCAATAATCATTTTCAACTAACACAAGGCCCCAATAATACAAGCAATAACGATGACTGGAAAACGGCTATAATCCAAAACCCAACTATAAATGCTGAGGTTTTATCATCGGCTTATATTGGCTCTCAAGTGGGTGATGAACTATTTGAACAAGGCTGCTTAGCATTATTTGCTGCGATGGTCGCGGTAATGATTTATTTAGCTGTTCGTTTTGAATGGCGTTTGGCATTAGGCTCTGTGGTGGCTTTATTTCATGACTTAGTGCTGGTGGTTGGCTTATTCTCATGGTTACAAATAGAGTTTAACCTAACTGTTTTAGCCAGTTTGTTTGCGATTATTGGCTACTCACTAAATGACTCAATAATAGTTGGAGATAGGGTGCGCGAGCTGTTGCGCATACCAACAAACATCACACTCAAACCAAGCAGTATTATCAACAGTGCTATTAAAAGCACCTTAACTCGTACGCTTATTACCTCCGGGACTACGCTCGCAACGGTGGCAAGTGTTTGGCTGTTAGCAGGGGCTCCGCTTCAGGGATTTGCAATTGCTCTGTTTGCAGGAATAGTCGTAGGCACGTTATCGTCCATTTGTATTGCTGCAACATTACCCGAGCTACTTGGGTTAAGTGCTAAAAACTACGATAAGCAAGTGGATCAGCAAACGCAGGCATTAATGGATATGCCATAGGCTTAAATCAGCATTGTTGTTACACAGTAAAGGGATAGTGTTAGGTGTAGCAACAATGCTAAAATGGCAAAATTATTTTACCGTATTTAGTGAATTTCCAAATGAATAAAGCCCATGTTACAGAGCACCTGCGTTTTGCCTTAGAAGAGCAGCTTAATACTGCGAAAATTGCAGCTCAAACAGCCCACGATACCGCGACCCACGAAGAAAGCATTGCAGAAACTCAATATGATACGCTCGGGCTTGAAGCTGCGTATTTAGCGCAAGGTCACGCTGATCGGGTGAATGAGTGTTATAAAGAAATACAACTATTTGAAGCCATCTACAACGACGTCGTTACAGGCACAATAGCAGTCAGTTCATTGGTGTGTTTAGAAGATGATGCAGGCACACAAAAATGGTTTTATTTAGGCCCAGCAGCTGGTGGATTAACCGTTGATATTAAAGGCACAACTATTCAAGTACTTACCTCTGGTGCACCATTAGGCCAACAGTTATTAGGTAAACAAGTCGATGATGAAGTTAGTTTAACACTCGGTGATGTAAAACATAGTTACGATGTGGTTAAAGTGCTTTGAATGTAGTATTTATTTGTCTCTTACGCTGAGACGCAGCATCTCGTAGGCCTCTTTGTTAAATAATTGCCTGAAACTTAAAGAATAAAATTAAAGATGAGCCGTTTATGAACTTAGTTTTGGTTAGTGATATATTTGGTAAAACAGCGGCTTTAAAAGCATTAGCTGAAGAACTAAACGCTCAGTCTATTGTCGATCCCTATGGCGGGGTGGATATGGCATTTAACAGTGAACAGCAGGCCTATGAGTATTTTAGTCAGCATACTGGCCTTGATGAGTATGTAGCTATTTTACAAAAAACGATTAAACCACTCGCTGGTAACATCATATTGATTGGTTTTAGTGTTGGCGCATCGGCAATTTGGTCAATGTCTGCACATCCGGCGATTAAAACGATAGCTAAGGGCATTTGTTTTTACAGCTCGCAAATTAGGCACCATACTGAGCTAAACCCGGCATTTGAAATAGAGTTAATTTTTCCTCACTATGAGCAACATTTTGATGTGAAAGCACTTCAGGCTAAGTTGGCAACAAAGCCTAATGTTTCCGCTAAGTGTGTTGATTATTTGCATGGTTTTATGAACCCGCATTCGAATAATTTTAATCAACGCGCTTACGATGAAACATTAACTGTGTTATCTAATAAGCTAATATAATAAACTAGTTAAGGAGTGTTTATAACTCGATGTTAGCCGGTTTCACTCAATCACAACTAAGGCATTTATAGCGTGAACTTATAAGATTTGCTTGAGTCTGATAATCATTAACGGATAAGCAGTTAAATAAAGGACATAAATTTAAAGGAATATTATGGAGATAGGGATTTTTACCGTCACAATTACGGGTGTTTTACTCACGGCTTTAATTATAAAGTACTTAACGTTTAGGCCTGAGCGTGTTTTTTCTGATATTGGAGAAAACGTTCTACTTTGCAAAAAACCTCACTGGTTCAATAATAATAAAAGTAGAATGCAGCTTATTCCTAAAGGGGCGATAATTAAAATACAGCTAGCGTCAAATACCGTTACTTTATTTTGTAAAAGTGGCAATGTTATTGATATACCAGTGCCAAACTCAAAGTTTACTGCCGATGTTTTGCAAAGCGCAAAAACACACTTTCACAAAGCAGAAGTAGTAATACTAGACAACTAACACACCACTTTGAGAACTTAATTTAGATTTTCAATTTTTAAAAGGCGATGAAAATCAATTAGTTAAAGTGGATGTAAGTTTGTTAATGCAATAAAGCGCCAAGATTACGCAGGTTATTGCTGTATTTAATTGTTTATTTCAATGGGTTTAGGCTTTTTTAACAAATTTAGCCGTCACCATCATTTCACCTATGCCATCTACTTTACAGTCAAGCTCATGATCTTTTTTATCAAGTACACGTCTTACTAAGGCCTTGGTGCCAATTTTAATAACTTGTGAGCTACCTTTAATTTTTAAATCTTTAGCTACGGTTACTTTGTCGCCATCAGCAAGTAAAGTGCCGTTTGCGTCTTTCACTAAAATAGCGTCTTCGTCATTAGTAACATTCGGGTTCCACTCATAGGCACATTCTGGACAAATAAGCAGCTGTTGGTCTTCGTAAACGTATTCACATTGGCATTTAGGACAAGCGGGAAGAGACATGATGATCACTTTTAGTATTAAATTTTGGCTATTTTAAAACACAAATTAGCAATAAAAAAGTTCATCAAAAATTTTTATCTTTACGCTAAAAATATCTCGTTTGTGCGCATCTAAAAAAGGGCATATAAATCACCTGTCGCTTAAGCAATTTAAGCGCTAACGTTTATAGTAGATATTCGTTAAAGCACCTATCGTATTAAGTGATTTGCTAAATGCTGCACTTAGTGCGATAGGTGTTTCTATTTGCTGTTTTATTCGCTGAGCTAACTGATTAGCAAGGCTGCTTTGTATATTTTGACTTAACTAGGAAAAGTCGTGTTTAAAACCTTAATTGTGGTTGATAACAATGAGCAAACGCTTGCTCTTTCATTTGAAAATGTCATTACCTTTAACACCTATTTGCGTGACTACCCAAAACGCAACGAACCAAAAACCCGCATAATAAATCTATGTGATGCTAGCCAGTATTTAAGTAAAGGCTATTACTGTTCGTTACTTGCTGAGGCGCGCAAGCACCAAGTATTACCGAGTGTAAAAACAATTAACGCGCTTCGAAGCAATCAAGCGTCATTACAAAATATTGGCCATATTGATGGTGCTGTTTATTTTGGTCATGCGGGAAATGATCAACAAGCTAAAGCCGCTAAATCGGTATTTAAACAATATCCGGCACCTATTTTATTTGTTGATGAGCAAGGCCTATTACAACAAGGATCATTAGCGTCCCTAAGCGAGCAGCAATATGCTGCGTTTATTGAAAAGCTAAATGAGTTTACCCAAACGCAATGGCGTATTGGTAAAGTTGAGCGCCGTTTTCGTTGGGATATGGCGATATTGGTTGATCATAACGAAAAAGTACCGCCAAGTGATAAAGATGCAATAGCCCGTTTTATAAAAGCAGCAGCGAAACATGGTATTAACGCAAAAGCACTCAGCTTTGAGGAAATAGACAATATTGCCCAATTTGATGCGTTGTTTATTCGCCAAACAACAGCGATTGATCACCCAACGTACCGCCTTGCAAGTAAAGCGCAAAGCCTAGGTTTAGTGGTGATTGATGATGCGGAGTCTATTTTACGATGCTGTAATAAAGTGTACTTACATGATGCATTCAATTATCAAAAAGTACCGAGTTTAAAAACCGTGGTGGTGGCAGATCAATCAAAAGACACAATTGAGCAATTAGAAGCGTCGTTTACTTATCCGCTGGTATTAAAAATGCCAGAAGGGTCGTTTTCAAAAGGCGTGTATAAAGTTGCTAATCGTGATGAATTAGAAGCTAAGCTTAGTGAATTATTTGCTTTAAGTGCGTTAGTTCTGGCGCAAGAGTACATGTACACAGAATATGATTGGCGTGTAGGGGTACTTAATGGTCGTGCTATTTATGCGTGTCGTTATTTAATGGCGCGTAACCATTGGCAAATATATAACCATGACGCGAAACGGTTTTTCTCGGGTGGCTTTGAAACATTACCTACGTTTGAATTACCTAAAGCTGTACTGGATGCTGCTTTAAAAGCATGTAAAACCGTGGGTAAGGGTTTATACGGTGTGGATGTAAAAGAGCATCAAGGCCGTGCGTATGTGTTGGAAGTAAACGATAACCCAAGTATTGATCACAAAGTAGAAGATGGTTACTTAGGTGATGAGTTATACATGATCATTATGGATGAGTTTAAACAGCGCCTTGAAGCACGAGGTCGCGGCTAATGCTTAACGCATTGTCTGATATAACGATTTTTGCAGGGGCGGATATTAGTATTCGCCCTGCAAGCGCGAGTGATTTAAACGCCTTAGTGGCGCTTGAAAATGCCTGCTTTAGTAACGATAAGCTTAGTGCGCGAAGTTTAAAGCGCTGGCTTAGTGCTAAACATGGGATTTTATTAGTTGCCGAGCACAATGCGCAATTATGTGGTTACGGTTTGGTGTGGTGCCATAAAGGCACGCGGTTAGCGCGTTTGTATTCGTTAGCCGTATTACCGACGATGCAGGGCAAAGGAATCGCTAAAACGCTGCTTAAAGCCCTTGAAAAAGCCACTAGTGAGCGTGGGCGTATTTATTTGCGTTTAGAAGTGGCAGTAAATAACGACAGCGCCATAGGGCTTTATAAAAGTGTAGGGTATCGTGTTTTTGGTCAGTACAGTGATTATTACGATGATCACAGTGATGCCTTGCGCATGCAAAAAAACATCCGTCAAACCAGCGAGTTGCAAGTTGAGCGTTTAACGCCATGGTATCAGCAAACTACCGAGTTTACCTGTGGGCCTGCGGCATTATTAATGGCAATGGGCTCGCTTGATAACAGCACAGAGCTGAGTCAGTCACACGAATTAGCTTTATGGCGTGAAGGCACCACCATTTTTATGACCTCGGGACATGGCGGTTGTCATCCGTTTGGTTTGGCACTGGCTGCAAATAAACGGGGATTTAAAAGTGAGGTCATTGTTAATACCTCAGAGCCATTATTTTTAGATGGGGTACGCAGTGATAATAAAAAAACGGTGCTGGCGACAGTACATCAGCAATTTGTTGAAGGCATAGCCTCGGCTAATATTCCTGTTACCTATAAAGATGTTGAACTAACTGATATAGAAACGTGGTTAAACCAAGGTTTTAGTGTGTTACTGTTAATAAGCACTTATCGGTTTGATGGAAAAAAATCACCGCATTGGGTATGTGTTACTCATTTAGATGCGCACTGTGTGTACGTACATGACCCGTTTTGCGAACCAGGTAACGACAATCAATTAGCGATTGACTGTCAATATGTGCCAATTGCACGCAGCGATTTTAGTAAAATGTCGGCTTTTGGTAGTCAAAGGCTTAGAACGGCAGTTGCTATTGGTAAAAAATAATAGATTAGGATTTTAAGTGACATTTTTAGATTTTATCGATGTAGCCCCATACTCGTGGGCAGCTATTGGTACGGCGGCTTTTTGTGGGGCTATTATTGGTATAGAACGGCAATTGCGTGGCAAACCTGTAGGGATCCGTACTTCTGCACTGATCACCTTAGGTACTTACTTGTTTTTATCGACTGCGTTTAATTTACAAGGGGATGTGATTGATCATTCTCGCGTAGTCGGGCAAATAATTACCGGCATCGGCTTTTTAGGCGCAGGCGTAATGCTCGCAAAAGACGGTGCGGTAGTCGGGGTTACCTCTGCTGCCACCATTTGGGTACTGGCTTCCATTGGCGTGATGATAGCAACCGAAAACCTCGGGGCTGCTATTAAGCTCTCGGTGCTTGTGGTGGGTATTTTATACGGCGTTGACGTGCTAGAAGCTAAGTTTAAAAGCTTAAGTAAAGGTGTGCATGCTAAAGTGAAAAGTTATCATAAACGCTATTATCGAAAAGACAGTATTGATACCGAGCGCCACTAATTAGTGGCGTTTTTATGCGGGTAGTGCTTTGTTTTGGAAGCTAAGCGCATCTTCAATTGGTGCGGGGCGGCCAATAAAATAACCTTGTACACTGTCTACATTGAGTATTCTTAACGAGTTTAGTTCTTCTGCGGTTTCGATCCCTTCGGCAACAATGGTGCAGTCGATTGCTTTTGCAAATCCACACAATGCTTTTGCCAGTAAAAATTTACGATCGTCTGTGTTTATATTTTGAGTCAGGCTAATATCTAATTTTATAATATCGGCCTCAAGCTCTAGTATGTGCTGAAATGAGGAAAAGCCAGCGCCTACATCGTCAATGGCCAAGCGCAGACCTTTGTTTCTGAGAGGCCTAAGTGGAGCTCGCATTTTTTCGTAATTAGAAATTGGCGAATGTTCAGTAATTTCTAATACCAGCCTAGTGCAGTCAATCTGTTGTAATGTTCGTTCAAGTGCACCGCTAAGAATGTGCGAAGGCGAGCAATTAATGGCAATGTAAGTTGTATTATTAAACTTTGCCATATTGGCTATTGCATTTTTAATGGCCAGCATTTCTAATGATTCACTTAAACCCACCTTACTCGCTTCTTCAAACCAGATATCAGGGGTTTTATAAGGGGTGGTAAAAAAACGTGCAAGCGATTCAAAACCTACAACTTTATTATTTAGTTGACTATAAATAGGCTGAAAATAGATACTAATATCATTATCGCTAATAATTTGCTCAATAGTTGATTTTGTGTGGTTGTACGATACGCTTTTATCTAAACTCTTTTGAATTAATCCGGTCGCTATTTCTGAAATAATATTTAAAAAAGATAAATCGCGCTCATTTAAGCTCTCATCATGGTGTGATTTATAACAACAAAACGTACCATATAATTTCCCGTTCGACAGGTTGATAGGTACACCTATATATGCCCCTATACCTAATTTTTTTGTAACCGGCATCGCTTTGGTTATTGGGTTTGCTTTGGTATTAGTAATAATAGGGCTTAGCTTGTTGTCGGTGATTTGTTGGCAATACGTTTCATTAATCGGATCGGCATTACCCACTTTAACAATTTGGTTTTCAGAGGGGTTATCGACCACTTTAAAAACACGCTCATCGTTAATAAATTCAGATATAAAAGCAACATCCATATCTAAATGTTTACGAACCAAAGTGAGTAAGTTAGCTAGTTTAGCCTTAATGGATGCATTGTTGTGTTGTTCGACAAGCAAATTGGTTAATTCATCCATCGGCTATCTCCCTATGTTAATACCACTACACCTAATGAGTAATACTATAATTTATATATATAAAAAGATCTAATCAAGGCCTATCAATCTTTGTTCACGCATATTTAAATTTAGGCTAATATTAGCTGTTATAGTAAGTAGGCTTACATATAAGTTGTAGTTATTATCTATTTTTTAATCCTAGGCTGATATGCTTGAAGTTTATGGGAGGTAATAATTTAAAGGGATATTAATGCATCAGCATTCATTTGATAAAACAGAATCAGTCAGATTAACCGTATTCAAAAATATAAGCTTAATAATTACATTAGTTGCTTTAGTTGTCGCTTACGTTAATGTGTTTATGAGTAAAAATTATGTTTTGGGCTTTATTGAACTTGCATTAGCTTTTTTTTGTATTTATACCTATCACCAAACGAGAACAAACCGCTCTAAATTATGGCATCGCTATGCTGTTATTTATATTTACTTTGCGGTTGTGTTGCTTGCTATCACCGCAATTAACTTAGAGACTGGCATATCGCATTGGGTGTGTACTCTTCCTGTATTGGTTTACTTATTGTTTGGAAAAAAGCATGGCTTTATAAGCAGCTTTGGCTTTTTGATTACGTTGTTACTGCTGTTTTATGTTATCGACAAACGGTTAGTTGAAATAAATTTTAAGCTCATCATTAATCTTTCTCTGACGTATATTATTGTGTGGGGTGTTTCACATGTTTTTGAATCGATGAGAGCCTCTAATCAAGAGGAAATTATTAATTTAGCATTACGCGACAGCTTAACACAGGCTTATAACCGGCGTGCTTTTAAAAGCCATTTTCATAACCATATCGACTTTTCTAACCCCTATTGTTTTGCCTTAGCTGATCTGGATTTTTTTAAAAAAGTAAACGATAAATATGGGCACGATGCCGGTGATGCAGTGCTGGTACAATTAACACAGTTATTTAAAAAACATTTAGGCGATGAACATGTTTATCGTTTTGGCGGTGAAGAATTTACATTGGTGGTAAATGACGACATAGAGGTCGCTATAATCACAATGGATAAGCTAAGAACTGACATACAAAATCATCAATTTACTTATATGCAGAGCACGTTAAACATCACTATCAGTATTGGCTTGGTCGGTATTGATGCACTTGAGCATACTCACCTGAGTGAAATTTTAAGATTAGCCGATAATTATTTATATTTAGCTAAAAACAACGGTCGAAACTGCGTTGTCAACGGCCTGACTAAAATATCAAACAAGGGCAAAGAAACATTAACCAAATAACTTTCGTCTGACTACTTTTCTGTATTCGCTCGGGGTTTGGCTCAATACCTTTTTAAACACACGGGTTAAATGCCCTTGATCGTTATAACCAACTTCTAACGCGACTTCCTGAATTGATAAGTTCGATGAGGCCAGTAATTCTTTTGCACCTTCAACACGTAGCTGCTGCCAGTACTCTATAGGGCTTTGATTTGTAGCAAGTCGAAACCTGCGTGTAAACGTGCGGTAGCTTAAGCTAAATTGTGCCGCGACTTCTTGTAAATCTAACTCACTAGATAAATTAGTTTTTAACCAAAATTGTATTTGTGCAATAAGTTCATCAGCATGTCGGTTAACGGCGCCTTCTAAGTAGCGTTGATCTTCGTAGGGTTTACGTATTTCATGTGAAAAGTTCCGCTCAACATGCTGCGCCGCTTCTTTACCATAGTATTGGCTAATAATATGAACAATAACGTCAGCTAAGGCATTTAAACTGGCTACCGTATACATACGCTCTGATTGGGTAATAAAAAAATCAGGTTTTAAGCTAACGTTTGGATAATCTTGAGAAAATTGCTTGGCATAATGCCAGTGAGTGGTTGCAGGGTGACCATCAAGTAAACCGGCTTCTGCGAGCAAACAATTGCCGGTACCAACACCAATAATATGGCTACCCATGGTAAAACTCTCATTGAGCCAATTAACTATTGGTTGATTCGTTTTAACAACAGGCCGTGGATTACGCCAAATACCCGGAACAATGATTAAATCGCAATAGGGGGCGTTATCACTGCTGCAATCAGGCACGATGGCTAAACCTGTTCTGGTTGCAATAGGAGCCATATTTTTTGCAATTAAATGAATATTCAGTGCTCTGAAGTTTTTTTTACTAGTGTGCCCTTTGGCGAACGCTTCACCTGCTCTGAGCATTTCAATTGGCAAGGTTAAACTAGTTACCAGTAGATGCGAGTAAACAGCAATAGCTATATTTAATGGTGGATTTGTTGGGTTATTGCTCATTCAAATGCTCCGACCAGTTGTTTTTGGCCTTTTATGCTTAATATTTGGCTATTAAAGCACAAAGTTGTGTGCGTAATCCATTTAAACTGACTCCATATTCTTATAACACGTTTTTTTTAAAGGTAAATTATGACCGCATTACCCGTCATTGTCGGCATGGGAGGCATTAATGCCGCTGGCCGTACTTCTTTTCATCAAGGTTATCGTCGTATCGTGTTAGATAGCTTAGAGTCTCAAGCTCGCCAAGAAACATTTTTAGGCCTTGCCACATTAATGAATTTAGTGAGTGTTGTGAATGGACAACTACAAGACATGCAAGGCAATAATGTTGAGCAAAGCGACATAGAAGCACGTTTTGGTGAGCAAATTATTGCAGGTACATTAATTCGTAAAATTGAAAAACAACATTTTGATGTAGATGCCACGCCATGGCAGCAAAAAATGACGTTAACCGCATCGGATGAAAACGCGATTGTGTTTGAAACACGCCGTCGTGATTTACCTTCGCCAGTTCCTGAAAGTTGGCACGTAGAAGAGCTTGAAAATAAAAAAGTGAAAGTAACTATTGCGGCTCAATTTGATATTAAACATGATTCTACTCGTGATAACCCAATTAAATCTGCTGGGCAACTACCCACAGGGTTTGATCCGTCAATTATGTACAATAGCCGCTACCAACCTCGTGGTTTACAAGCCACTATTTTTGCTGCCACCGATGCAATAAAATCAACCGGACTTGATTGGCAATACATTATGAATAGTGTTGAGCCTGATAAAATTGGTACCTATTCAGCATCGGTTATTGGCCAAATGGACGATAAAGGCTTAGGTGGGTTAGTCAAAGCGCGCCAGCAGGGTGATCGCGTCAGCACTAAGCAGCTAGCACTGGGTTTAAATACAATGTCGACCGATTTTATCAATGCCTATGTTACGGGCAATGTAGGGACTACTTTTTCTACATCGGGTGCGTGTGCTACTTTTTTATACAACTTGCGCGCAGCAGTAAATGATATACAAGCAGGGCGCACACGTGTTGCAATTGTGGCAAGTGTAGAATGTGCAATTACCCCTGAAGTGGTTGAAGGCTTTGGCAATATGAGTGCGCTGGCTAATATTGAAGGTTTGCGCCGCTTAGATGATTTAAGTAATGACGATGAACCTGATTATCGTAGAAGCAGCCGCCCATTTGGCGAAAACTGTGGCTTTACTTTAGGTGAAGGCGCACAAGTGGCTATATTAATGGATGATGCGCTGGCACTTGAACTAGGTGCAGACATTATGGGCTGTGTGCCTGATGTATTTGTTAACGCCGATGGAGTAAAAAAATCAATTACTTCACCTGGGCCTGGTAACTACATTACCATGGCAAAATCGGCTGCACTTGCCAGTAGCTTACTAGGTAAAGAGGCATTACAGCAACGTAGCTTTATTTTAGCCCATGGTTCAAGCACACCACAAAACCGCGTAACTGAGTCGTTAATTTATCATAAAGTAGCGCAAACATTTGCAATAGATAATTGGAAAGTAACCGCCCCTAAAGCGTATGTTGGCCATACTATAGCACCTGCCAGTGGCGATCAGCTTGCCATTGCCTTAGGTGTATTTAGTCATAATATTATGCCGGGTATTACCACTATAGATAAAGTGGCTGATGATGTTTATGCAGATCATTTAGATATTCGTAACAGTCACTATGATTGTGGTGATATGGATATTGCATTTATAAATTCTAAAGGGTTTGGTGGTAATAATGCAACAGCCACAGTGCTTTCAGCAAAAGTAACGATGCAGATGCTTGCTAAGCGATATGGCGATGAAATGATGGGGCTCTATACCAGCAAACATGCAGCGGTAAAAGAAGCACAACAGCACTATCAACAACAAGCAGATTTAGGTCAATACGCGCTAGTTTATCGTTTTGGTGATGGGCTGATTGATGAAAATGACATTGTTATTGATGAGCACAGCATTCAGCTGCCAGGCTTTGAAAAAGCAATTATATTCAATACAACACATTCCTATCAAGATATGTTCTAAGCACACATACTTGTTAGCAAGGCGCTTTTTAAGCGCCTTTTTTAATGTATGAACCCATATTGTAGTTTAACTAATGCGCTAATTAGTTCCTTAACAAAAATATTAAAACTTCACCTCTTTGCAAATACTTCAAATTACTAATCTCTTCTTCCGCATTAAAAATAAAGCACCTTGATAAATTGAAAATATTAGGTTTGTTGCATACAATATAATAATTAATTAGTAGTATGTTATTTATTTTATTGAGTTAAAAAGTATTATTTATTATGCATCAAGAACTTTATAAATAGTTACTATAATTTTTGCTCAGATAGGTTAAATACTCAATTTTATTAATTACTTTAGGAGTAGTGATGAAATTAATACCATTAAAACGCTGGCTTATAGGGCAAAAAAGTCTCACTTTATGTACTTTACTCTTTCTGTCTAAACTTAGTTTTGCGTCTATTATTTTATTTGATGACAAACCACGTAATGGTACTTCATTGTGGTCAACCTCATCTAGTGAATCGACTTTAACTAAAATTGGTGAGCCTGTAGCTGATGGCGAAAGAGCTATATTAATGCAGGCACACTACTGGACTCAATCAGGATTACGTATTGCTCAAGTACCTCCTTTTAAAAATTCAATACTTGAGGAAAAAATATACAGAAAATCAGGAAATAAGGGCACTTTAATGTTTCGTCGCGGTAACGATTCATTAAAAATAAATCTTGATGAAACCAATAACGAATTTTGGACATTGGATGGTTTGCCTGGCCATAATAATTTTTCAGACGATACATGGCACACGATTAGAATCAATCTCAATGGCTTTAATCTTGATGAAAATGAGAAAGTCCTGGCTATTGGTATTCAAGGCCCTCTTGGAACAGGTAGATTTTACATGGACTCGGTTTCCTTTGTTGAGGGAGAGCCAGATAATAACATTTCTCCGCCGTTAGCTGGTAATTGGGAGCTGACTTTTGAAGATACTTTTAATTCAACTTTATTAAACCCTAATAATTGGCATGTTGGAAAGCAATATCTAGGAATGAGTGGTATCGCAGGTAATGCTGGGCGAGAAACTATTCGCATTGAAAATGAAATGTTACGGTTTGAAGCAGAAAAAAACACATTAAATCAAGGAACCAAACGTTACTTTTATAAAGCCGCTGAGGTAAGTACTTTTCGTAAATTTAGACAAAAATATGGTTACTTTGAAGCCAAAATTAAGTATGACTCAGTACATGGTGCTTGGCCTGCATTTTGGTTACTACCTGACAAAGGCATTTATGGTAACGATACTTATAGGAGGCAGTCATTATTAAAATTTAATCTTGATGATGTATCTACTACTATTTCTTCTGCATTATTAAGATTTAAGATCTCTGAAGCAAACACTCAAAGCAGCATAGCTGTGCATAAAACACTTTCCGCAGATTGGTCCCAAGATACTGTAACTTGGAATACTAAACCGCAGGTTGATCCCTTATGGTTTAGTCATAGCTATGGAGAGGTTACGGGAAACATAATTGAAGTGGATGTTACCAGTTATATAAGAGAGCAAAAAAGTTCTGGTAAAGAGGCGAGCTTTGCATTGATTGACAATTATATGCGTAGCCAGCTTATAAAAATTTTTAGCAGTGAAGCGAATAATATTTCTGATAGGCCCGCTTTAATTGTAAATGAAGAAAGTTTATTCCCGACTGAAGATGCTTTTGTGCGTGGAGGTAATTATGCAGATACTAATTATGGTCAAGAACCATTTCTTTTAATTAAAGACACTTGGGGAGATACCTCACCTACATTCGATCAGGGAATGGAGTTTGATATTATGGAGAGTTTAGGTATCTGGGGGGAAGACATCAGTATCTCAGCTCTGCATTGGGATGGTTACGGTAGCCAACATAAGTCAGTAAATTCCGGCGAGCTTTATCATAATTATTCCTCAGATGGTTTCCATATATATGGCATGCATTGGCAGCCTGGTTATGTCGGTATGTATATAGATGGTGAAAAAGTCTGGGAGCACTATGACGACCGAGTTGGAAGTTTACCTTCTTATATTATTTTATCGTTACAAGTAGGTGGTTGGGATGGTAATGAAAAGAATATCAGTGATGATTTTGAGGCTAACATGCTAGTAGATTTCGTTAGGGTCTGGAGTAATTCAGAGTTCAATTAACAACAAGAGCGAACCAAAGCGTTATCATTTATAAATGTCGATTATGATGCATTAAAAAAAGCACTCAAAAAATTAAATTAATATATCTGATAAAGTGACGAAACATTTTATCGAGTATTTCCCCCACAATATATTGTGGGGGCGATTACTAAATATATTTAGCAATCAGGCTGTTTTTATTACGATATTTCCAGTTTAAGTAGCGCTTAGCGAGTAGGGCGGTAAGCACAACCACTACAGCTATCATCGCCATGGTTGCAATATAACTCATACCATACCCTGATGGTAAGCCAACAAGGGTTTCACCATAGGTCATATCACTAAAGTTAAAACCAAGAGCAGGTATTAAAAGCCAACTGATAGCATGTAGCAAATACAAGTGAGTGAGGTAGGAAAACATGCTGGTTTTACCTAGTACTTGCAGAAAATTTTGCGAAAAACTAGCCTTTAAGTGGCTCAACAGTTTTAGCGCAATTAAACCAAGCCCTACAGTAAGTAACATAAATTGTAACGACAACGGATATTTAGTCGGATTTAAAAACGACATAATAGTCAGCAGTGGAGCTGTATGTGTAGAAAACTGTGACATATCACCGTATAAATTAAAGCCGCGTAGTATTGAATAAAGTGCTAGGCAGCTCATACCCATAATAAACGCGTAATTCATCACTTTTTTACTATAATGCTGAGATTTATAATATACACCTGCACAATAAGCCAAACACATGAGTCCAGCAATAGGCGCAACGGGGTATGTCGTTCTAATAGAAAAACCAAACGGCAGTGCTAATACATTTTTTTGATGAACGATAGACCACAGTGTATGCGCGATGGTGTTACTTTCAAAGGTAATGCCATCAAGTAAGTTATGACCAAATACCAGTAATAAGCCAGCTATAAATACAGGGTATATACCTGTTAAGCGAAGCAAGCCAAGCACCACAAAGCCCCAGCCAATCGCCCAAATTACTTGAGCATATAACATCGGGAAAAGAGGGTTAAAACTCCATGACCATGACACAATTGTAAACTCAAATAAAATAAGCACTAAGCCTCGAACTATTAAAGCGTTAGCAAACTGACGAGTACACGCGTATTTATGCTCTGTAATAGCGGCAGAGAGGCCTGCTAAAAATACAAATAATGGCGCACAGAAATGCGATATAAAGCGTGTGAAAAAAGTAAGCGCATCTGTTCCGGGTATGGTCATGGGATCAGTTACTGAATAATTTAGACAATAATACATGCCGTGATCTATCACCATAAATATGATGATAATGCCGCGTAATAGATCAATATGATGCAAGCGACTTTGCGATAAAGATAATGACATAAAATACAATTAACAAGAATGAAAAAATGAACTTGATTATATGTTATATTATATCAAAAGGCGAGTTTGAAGATTGAATTTAACAGAGTGATCGCGTCAGCGCTATGCAATTAATTATAATTTTCATTATTTAAATTTTTTAACATACCTAAGCGTTATGAAGTTTATTACTGCCAACAAAATAGCTATTTCATAGCGGCTGTACGCAATAGCGATACCAATTAAACCCATATTCCAAATACTCGCAGCTGTTGCTGTTCCAGATGTAGACTGGTTATTTTTTAAAATAGCGCCGCCACCAATAAAACCAATACCAGTAATAATACCTTGTAACATTTTAGATTGCGCCTCTGCGCCCTCCAAAACTGACATAGCAATCAGTGCATAACCACATGATGCGACGGCAACTAAAGGAAACGTTCTCAGACCTGCACCATTATGGCTATGCTCTCTATCATATGCCATTGGCAGGGCAAGTAAATACGCCATGCCAAGATGAATCAAGTTATCAATAATGTCTCTCCACTGTAGATCAATTTCCATTGCTATTTCCACGGATAAATTTTAAATAAGTAGCAAAAATTGAACCAAGGTATTAATTTAAATAAAATCATTGTGTTACCTTTGTTTTATCGAGGGGGATGAGTGGCGTTAGCAATATTTACACAATAAAGTGCGTTTTTACCCAGCAATGAATTTCAGCTGCGTACCACACAAGCAAACTCTATTATGTAAAATTGTGGGGCTTACATATTTTTACAACACTCCTTTTTTAAGTCGTATATAATTTGGCTTATTTGCAACGAGAGTTTACATGCGCATTTTATTAATTATTATCTTTTTAAATGTATTAAGTGGTTGCACAGTAATGGGTATATTTCTGGATGAAAAGGCGAGATCCAAGTTAAACATCAATAGCACTAATAATTTTGTAAAGGATAAAGATAGTTTTAGTTTTAGCAAACTTGGTTACGAAACTGATAAAGCCATAATTGAATTTATAAAAGAAGATAACGGTGTGATTAAAAAATGTAGGCAGGTTACTAAGGTCTTAAAAGAATGTGTAGAAGTAGATAAATCTACTCTACACAGTAATGAATCTAAGCCGATAAAAACTGATGATGAAATAATAAGTGTTGGTCTATAAAGCTACTAATAAAAAAGTAACTATGATCGTAGCCAGCGTGCATTTCGAGCTGCAGCGGATACGCTTTTTTATTAGCGATATCGACCAAATTTTGCGGCTTAAGCTGTTCTTCTAAAAAGTTATCAGCATCACCTTGGCTTACCAGCATAGGTAAATAGTTAGCTTGCTCGGCTTGTTGCATTAATTCGCAAGTATCGTAGTGTGTCCACGTTGTTTTGTCGTCGCCTAAGTAGCCTGTAAATGCTTTTACACCCCACGGACACGCCATAGGATTAACAATAGGACTAAATGCCGAAGCGCTGGTGTACGATTGTGGGTTTTTAAGTGCAATCATCAATGCGCCGTGCCCGCCCATTGAATGACCACTAATTGCTTTTTTATCTGTAACAGGAAAGTGTTGCTCAATTAGTGCCGGTAACTCATTAACAACGTAATCATACATATTAAAATGGGTGTTGTAGGGCGCTTTTGTGGCATTAAGGTAAAACCCAGCACCTTGTGCAAAATCATAGCTGTCTTCGTTTGGCACGTTATCACCACGTGGGCTCGTATCTGGCGCTACAATGGCGATACCCAGCTCCGCTGCTTTTTTAAATGCGCCTGCTTTTTGCATAAAGTTTTCATCGGTACAGGTTAAACCTGATAACCAGTACAGTACCGGCACCTTATTGGTTTCACTGGCGCCTGGCGGTAAAAAAACTGCAAAACGCATAGTACAACGAGTGCTTGAGGCGCTATGGCTGTATTGCTTATGCCATCCGCCAGCCACTTTAGCTGTTGAAATATTTTCTAACATAACAATCCTTAAAAGCCGGTACTTAATAGCAACGGCTTGTGATGGGAATTAAGTGAAATGAGCGTATTAGTAATGAATTACAGTACGAATACTTTTACCTTCATGCATTAAATCAAAGGCATCGTTAATTTCTTCTAGGCTCATGGTATGAGTGATAAAGTCGTTTAGCGCAAATTCACCCGCCATGTAACGCTCTACAATTTCAGGAAGTTGTGAGCGGCCTTTAACACCACCAAATGCGCTACCACGCCATACACGGCCAGTAACAAGTTGGAACGGACGAGTTGAAATTTCTTGGCCAGCACCGGCTACACCAATAATCACAGACTCTCCCCAACCCTTATGACAACACTCAAGCGCAGAGCGCATTACATCAACATTACCAATACATTCAAATGAGTAATCAACACCGCCATCGGTCATCTCAACAATGACTTCTTGAATTGGCTTGTCAAAGTCTTTTGGATTAATTAAGTCGGTAGCACCTAGTTTGGTCGCCAAGTCAAATTTAGAGGTATTAATATCAATACCAATAATACGACTTGCACCAGCCATTTTAGCGCCAATAATGGCAGATAAACCAATACCGCCTAAACCAAAAATAGCCACCGTATCGCCCGCTTTTACTTTAGCCGTATTTGTTACAGCGCCCATACCGGTAGTAACACCACAGCCTAATAAACAAATTTCTTCTAACGACGCTTCTTTGTTTACTTTAGCCAATGAGATTTCTGGCAATACTGTGTATTCAGAAAATGTAGATGTACCCATATAGTGGTAAATAGGCTCGCCATCTTTGAAAAAGCGAGTGGTGCCATCTGGCATTAAGCCTTTACCTTGCGTTTCGCGAACTGCTGAACACAAGTTTGTTTTACCTGAAGTACACATTTTACATTCACCACATTCTGCGGTGTATAAAGGAATAACGTGATCGCCAACTTCTACACTTGAAACGCCTTCGCCCACAGCGTAAACCACCCCAGCGCCTTCATGACCTAAAATAGCGGGGAAAATACCTTCAGGATCTTCACCTGATAAAGTAAAAGCGTCTGTATGGCATACACCAGTGGCAGTGATTTTTACCATTACTTCGCCTTTTTTAGGCATCATCACATCAACTTCTTCAACGCTTAAAGGCTGATTAGGACCCCAGGCAATCGCTGCTTTTGATTTTATAAATTCAGACATGTGTATATCCTTTGTAGTGGTTTGAATATGAATTGTAGACCCATACTGTTTGGGTGATGAGGTTATTGTATTTGTTTCTCAGATAATGATAATCTTCAATTTAATAAAACACTTTTACAGTATGGTAATAATTATGCGTTGGGAAGGTATTGATGAGTTTATTGCTGTTGGCGAAGAGGGAAGTTTTACCCAAGCTGCACAGACGTTAGGTTTATCGGTTGCTCATATTAGCCGCCATGTTACAAAGCTAGAACAACGGTTAAATACGCAATTATTAACACGTACCACTCGAAAGGTTGTGTTAACCAAAGAGGGCGAGCAGTTTTTACACCAAGTTAAACATTTACAGCACGCAATGGACGAGGCCACTCAAGGCTTAGCATCGGTACAAACCTCACCTAAAGGTAAAATTAAATTAACAGCACCGGTTATGTATGGTGAAAGTTTTATTATGCCCATTGTGCATTCATTTATGCATGATCACCCAGAGGTAGAAGTAATCGCAACGCTCTCTAACGAGCAAGAAAACTTATTAGAGGGAGGCTTTGATTTAGCCATTCGACTAGGCCATTTAAAAGATTCAAGCTTAAAAGCGCGGCGCTTGAGCTCGCGACGATTTATTATGTGTGCTTCACCTGCATATTTAGCGCGTTTTGGTGAGCCTCACACTTTGGGGGAGCTTAATAATCATCAATGTTTAATTGGAAATAGTAGTTATTGGCGAGTAAATGAAAATAATCGTGATAAACATATTAAGGTAGCAGGGCGATTGCATTGTAATAGCGGCTGGGCACTGGTTGACGGCGCTAAAAAAGGTTTGGGTATTGTTCAGTTGCCTGATTACTATATTGAAAATGAAATTAAATCCGGTCATTTAGTGCCTATATTAACTGCATACCAACCACAACAAGAGGGCGTGTGGGGTCTATATCCGCCACGGCAATTTGTGGCTACTAATGTGCGGGTATTACTTGATTACTTAGTAACAGGGCTGAAAGTTTAGCAGGGTTTACTGGCTTGTTTAAAATATAGCCAAGTATCAGATTTATAAATTATTTCTTACATTTATGGTGATATTCAATTGCGCTGAGTTCGTGCTACTATAACGCCACACTTTTGGCATTAATGTTTTAATTAATATGTTTCAACCTGTTAGCCTGTTTATCGGACTCAGATATAGCCGCTCCTCTAAAGGCAATGCGTTTATTTCGTTCATTTCGTTTTTTTCTATTGCAGGTATAGCGATTGGTTTAATGGCGCTTTTTACGGTCAGCAGTGTAATGAACGGCTTTGAGAGTAGTTTAAAATCAAATATGTTGGGGCTTATTCCACACGTTGAAGTGCAAGCCAAAGATCACTCCAAAGCGCAAATGAATTCGTTAAAATCTGCGCTTGAGCAATCACCGTATGTTGATCATGTTAGTTTGTACCGCCACGGTGAAGCCATATTGCAAACCAATAAAGATCTTCACGGGGTGTTATTACAAGGGCTTTACGACAATAACGGCTCGCTGTATAAAATCACCGACAAAATAGTGCAAGGCAATTGGCAAAGCGTACTAAATAATAATTATAATATTGCAATAAGTCGTTATTTAAGCCGCAAACTTGGCGTTGGCTTAGGTGATAAGTTACGTGTAATTATGCCTAACGCATCTACGTACACCCCACTTGGGCGCATGCCAAGCCAACGTTTATTTAAAATTGCTGCTATCTATGAAACTGGCTCCGAAATAGACATGGGACTGGCATTTACCAGTGGCGTATCACTACAACGGGTTTTAAAACTTAGCAACAATACGGTACCTAATTTAAGCGTGTCACTGCATGAGCCGTTTGCACTTGACCAATTTATGCAAGACAGCCAACACATACTCAATGACTTTAAACTCACCGACTGGAGAAGCAGTCAAGGCACTTTATTTGCCGCCGTTGCGATGGAAAAACGCATCATGTCTATGCTCCTTGGCTTAATTGTGCTGGTGGCGGTATTTAATATTGTATCGGCACTGACCATGATGGTCAGTGAAAAACAAAGCGAAGTAGCAATTTTGCAAACATTAGGACTCACACCAAGCCAAGTGCAAACCGTATTTATGGTACAAGGGCTCTATAACGGAGTAATTGGCACGGCCGTGGGTGCTTTTTTAGGTCTTTTATTAAGTTTATATATAAATGAACTGCTGGCTTTGGTTGGTTTAAATTTACTATCGGGAATTTCACTCCCCGTCAAATTTGATGTGGTTAGTTTAAGTGTTATTGCCGTTTTAAGCTTAGCAATGAGCTTTTTAGCGACTTTATACCCAGCACGCCAAGCCGCTAAAGTAAACCCAGCAGAGGTATTACGTTATGAATGATTTAGTAATTAGTTGTGAAAAAATAAGTAAAGTGTACCAAGACGGGCAAAATCAGGTTGAGGTATTAAAAGGCGTTGATTTAGCCCTAACGCAAGGTGAAATGCTGGCAATTGTAGGCAGCTCAGGTTCAGGTAAAAGCACCTTGTTACATATTTTAGGCACCTTAGACACGGCCAGTGCGGGTAGTGCAAAAATAAAAAACCAAGACGTTGCTAAGTTATCTCGCTCGCAGCAAGCGGCTTTCAGAAATAAAAACTTAGGGTTTATTTATCAGTTCCACCATTTATTAATGGAATTTAGTGCGGTTGAAAACGTTGCCATGCCATTACTCATAAAAGGGTTGAGCGCAAAAGAAGCCAATAAGAAAGCACTTAACATGCTAGATAAGGTAGGCCTTGCACATAGAAGTAGCCATAAGCCTTCGGCTCTTTCTGGTGGTGAACGTCAGCGTGTTGCCATTGCACGCGCTTTAGTGACAGAGCCTGCGCTGGTGCTTGCTGATGAGCCAACGGGTAATTTAGATAAGCAAAATGCGATTAAAATTTACGATTTAATTAATGAGTTAAATAAAAGTTTAAATACCAGCTTTGTGGTGGTTACTCATGATTTAGAGCTGGCTGATAAGCTGGGTAAGATAGCGTACTTAGATGATGGTAAACTATCAATAAAAGAGTCTAGCCATGTTGCTTAGTGCCTTTATTAGTAAACGCTTTAGAGCCTATTCAGGCCATAAAGATGAAAAAAATGCCTTTGTAAGTTTTATAGCCAAAGCATCCACTATCGGTATTTTACTTGGTGTTGCCGTGTTAATTGTGGCGTTATCGGTGATCAATGGTTTTGAGCAGCAATTAGTGCATCGCTTATTGAGTGTAGTGCCGCAAGTTGAATATGTTGCCCCAAGTAGGCCGATTGCCGATTGGCCCACTAAAGTCGAAAAGTTAAAACAGCAACCACACGTAACGGGCGCAGCCCCATTTATTGCTGTTAATGGGATGGCGCAATTTAAAAGCCAATTAAAAGCGGTTGAGATCCGAGGTGTTGAGCCTTCGTTGGAAGGTGATGTGTCAGCCATAAACCAATTTACACAAGGTAAATTAGTCAGCCAGTTAACAGGTGATGATGTTATTTTAGGCAAGCAAATTGTTAAGCAACTTAATATCGCATTAGGTGATAATGTGACCTTGTTAATCCCGCAAATTAGTGAAAAAGGCCAGTCATTACTCGCCCCAAAACGCGTTACCCTCACGCTTGCCGGCATTATAGAAATGGGCGGACCAATCGACAGCAGCGCTGCTTTTATTCATCTTAACAAAGCACAACAAACCTTAGGCTATGATCAAAGCCAAGTAACAGGGTTACGCTTGCGTGTTGATGATGTGTTTTCGGCGCATCAAATAGCGCTTCGTGTTGGCCAGACCATTACCGATTATGTGTATATTTCGAGTTGGCTCAGAACGCAAGGTAGCTTGTATCAAGATATTCAAATGGTGCGCACGATTGTTTATATTGTGGTGTTTTTAATTATCGCGGTGGCGAGTTTCAATATTGTGTCTTCACTGGTAATGGAAGTGCGTGAAAAAGAAGGCAATATTGCTATTTTAAAAACCATGGGTGCCAAAGACAGTACCATATTGGCTACTTTTGTCATGCAAGGCTTAACCCAAGCATTTGTGGGTGTACTTTTAGGCTCAATTGTTGGCGTGATTTTAGCAATTAATATTAGTGAGCTATTTACTTGGCTGAGCTTATTACTGGGTGAAAACCCGCTAGAAGGTGTGTACTTTATCGAATTTTTGCCCAGTAAATTAGTTTGGCAAGATATTGTGTTGACCGTTATAGCCACCTTTGTGCTTGCGATATTTGCTACGCTATATCCAGCATGGCAAGCAACACGCGTAGATCCGGCAAAGGTATTGGGTAATTAAACACAGTATTTAATAGGGTGCTTAGTGTAACTCTGATAAACTGCGCCGCTACTAAACAGCTTTTGTTTGCTGAGCGCTTATTTACCTTGGGATTTACTTTGACAAATAACGATATTTTACGCCGTATTCGCTACACCTTTGATTTAACTGATTCAGCTATGGTTGATGTTTTCGCCGCAGCAGCGCAGAGCGTAAGCACTGAGCATGTGATTGCATGGTTAACTAAAGAGGGCGAGCCTGGGTATACCCCAATAAGTGATACTGAGTTTGCTGTGTTTTTAAATGGTTTTATAAATACCAAGCGCGGCAAGCGTGAAGGTGAGCAGCCAGAGCCTGAAAGTAAATTGAACAACAATATTATTTTTATGAAGCTACGTATTGCTTTAAATATGAAAGCAGAAGACGTGATCGCGACCTTGGCGTTGGTTGATTTTGATTTAAGTAAACATGAGCTAAGCGCATTTTCACGTAAAGTTGAAAACAAGCATTACCGTGTGTGTAACGATCAAATCTTGCGTTTATTTTTAACCGGTGTACAGCGTACTTTTCGCCCAGATGGCGAAAAAGCTTAATGCATTTTATGGAGGTTGAATACAACCTCCATTTTGACCTCTCCACATTTACTCAATTATCAGTCTATCCTTCTACAACTTCAGTCTCATAAAGCATTTTATTTTGTCGCTCTCGTAAAAATGTAGACTCGTATTTTGTTTTACTATTTTTTTAATACTTTTAACGTGTTATTCATTCAAATGGGTGTTTTTAGCATATAAATTCTTTTTTAATGGGTTTTTATACAAAAGAAACAACAATTTAATTCAACATCAAACACGTGCATCCAGTTTATCTATGATGTTAAAGTGTGAAAATAATGATCGGATAATTAATTTCTTCACTAACAATAGCATTGATCATTTTTCCTATTTCAAATTAAAAAATACCTACATGGAAGAATAAATATGAATTATATACACACAACCATTGCGCAGTTAAAACAAACGAGCCCTGCGCAATGTGAGTTTTATCAAGCAGTGGAAGAAGTGCTTGACTCACTTGAACCTGTATTTGCGCAAACAAGTCATTACCAACAACAAGCAATTATTCAAAGAATGGTAGAGCCAGAGCGCCAACTAATGTTTCGTGTGCCTTGGGTTGACGATGAGGGCAATATTCAAGTGAATAAAGGCTACCGTATTGAATTTAATTCGGCGTTAGGGCCTTACAAAGGCGGCTTACGTTTTCACCCGAGTGTAAATGCCAGCATTATAAAGTTTTTAGGCTTTGAACAAATTTTTAAAAATGCACTAACAGGTTTGCCTATTGGTGGGGGAAAAGGCGGTGCGAACTTTGATCCTAAAGGACGCTCTGATGGCGAAATTATGCGTTTTTGCCAATCCTTTATGAACGAGCTATACCGCCATATTGGCCCGACTACCGATGTACCTGCCGGCGATATTGGCGTAGGTGCCAGAGAGATTGGCTATATGTTTGGTCAATACAAACGCTTAACAGGGCGTTATGAAGGGGTGCTAACGGGTAAGAGTTTACTTTGGGGTGGATCGCTTGCCCGTAAAGAGGCCACAGGCTATGGCGCTGCCTATTTTGCTAATAATATGCTTGAAGAGCGTAACGATAGCTTATCAGGTAAGCGCTGTTTAATTTCAGGCTCTGGTAATGTGGCTATTTATGCCATGGAAAAGTTATATCAACTTGGTGCAACGCCAATTACCTGTAGTGACTCTAAAGGCACTTTATATGATGAGAATGGTATTGATTTAAAGCTGATAAAACAGCTCAAAGAGCAATCAAGAGGGTGTTTAAGTGACTATTTAGATAGTCATTCACAAGCCAAGTATACGCCTCGCGATGACTACCCAGAGGATGGTCATACGGTATGGCGCTACAGTGCGGATGCGGCATTCCCTTGCGCCACGCAAAATGAATTGACCGAAGCGGATGCAAAAGCGCTACTTGATAATGGCTGTAAATTAGTATGTGAAGGTGCCAATATGCCCTCAACCAAAGAAGCGATTGATTGCTTTATTGAAGCAAAAATAGCTTATGGCCCGGGTAAAGCGGCTAATGCCGGTGGCGTGGCAACCAGCCAACTAGAAATGGCGCAAAATGCCAGTATGCAAAGCTGGACGTTTGAAGAAGTTGATGAAAAGCTCAAGCAAATAATGAAAGATATTTTCACAACAGCAAGCGATACCGCAAAAGAATTTGATCAGCCCGGTAATCTATTACTAGGCGCTAACATCGCCGGTTTTAGACGTGTAGCCGATGCAATGATTGAACAAGGCGTTGTATAGTAGCGCCTCTGCTATTTAATTAACTCTCTACTTTTATTCGTTATATCCTGAATAAGAATTGTTCAGGATATAGCAAAAATAATGTATAATATTATTTAATAAGGTAAATTTAACTCGCTAATTAATAACAATAAACTATAGTGTGGATAAGGATCAGTGAGCTTATTAAGGAGAGTGCAGGTGCGACTTATTCCCGCAATTTTTTATTTTTCAAGTGCGACAGAGCACGACTTCCAAAATCAACTTAATAAAAGCTCAATGCGCCTTGCTGATGCATCACTCTACCTTGTAACACTTTTTTTATTGTCTTTTATTTTTATGGCTTGGTTTAATCAACAAGAGCCTGCTAATTCAACCATAACAATTTTACGTGTAGTTATGGTATTGCTATCGATAGTTCTGATTATTATAAATAAAACACTAAGTTCAGAGTACTTACATTCGCGCTTTTTTATTTATGCGGTTTTATTTTGTTTTTTATTTAGTTATTTCTTCTGGGTATATGTTCAGCGTTACGGTGAGTTGAAAGAGGGAGGGCCTATGCTTGTAGCGGCTGCATTTATAGCCATACCGATGCTGCACTTAGGACATAAACTGGTTTTATGGTCAATAATCGGCATTGCCTTGATATTTATTGAGCTTTTTTCTTCTACTTCGATTGTATGGACACTTTATTTTTATTTTAGCATGGTGATTGTATTGGCTATTGTGCAATATCAACTAGATACCTTATTAAGAAAGCAATATAAAGCGGAGTTATTTGAAACGGAAAAAGCTAACACCGATCAGTTAACAGGTATGCATAATCGGCATAGTTTTGATCGGCGCTGTAAAGCATTAATTAACAAGTTAGCGCCATCACAATATTTAGGGTTAGCCATGATTGATATCGACTATTTTAAAAAATATAACGATAACTACGGCCACTTAGAGGGAGATAACGTACTAATAGCAGTAGCAAACCGATTAAAACATTGTGACGCTGATATTGTGGTGCGCTTTGGTGGTGAAGAATTCATATTGGTAAAAACATTGCAAGCGAATGAGCTAGACTGGTTAAGTGACTTACCTAAGTGCTTCGCAGACGACCCCATTGCACACCAATATTCACCTTTTAACCGTATTACTGTCTCTGCCGGTATTGCAATTGATCAATACACGACATATAGACCTTCAATAAAATCATTGTTAGCAACAGCTGATGTAGGGGTTTATAAAGCTAAAAATGCAGGACGAAATATCAGTATTACCGATTTTGTTGACCCTAAACAACCTGAAATTGAGTAAGACAATGCAAAGCACTAAGCTGATAGTGCTTCGCATTGAATCGGATTACGAAAATGCAGATTCGGCGAGCTCTTCTTGCATTTGTTCACGCATTTTAAATTTTTGCAATTTGCCGGTTACCGTCATCGGGTAATTTTCAACAAAGCGAATGTATTTAGGTTGTTTAAAGTAGGCGAGTTTGTCCTTTAAAAACAGACGAATTGCTTGCTCATCTAGTACTTCACCTTCTTTGGGTTGGATCCAAGCACAGACTTCTTCACCGAATTTTTCATCACTAATGCCAAAAATAGCGGCGTCTTGTATACCCGGATAGGTGTAAAGCACTTCTTCAATTTCACGCGGATAAATGTTTTCACCACCACGAATAATCATGTCTTTAATTCTGCCAACAATGCTGACAAAGCCCTCACTGTCCATTACCCCTAAATCGCCCGAGTGCAGCCAGCCTTCATTGTCGATAGTAGCTTTGGTTTTCTCTTCATCATTCCAATAGCAACGCATAATGCCGGCCCCACGGCTACAGACTTCACCAGGCTGCCCGATTTTTTGAATGTCACCAACCTCATCAATAATTTTTACTTCGGTGTGTGCAAGTGCTCGGCCAACCGTAGTGACTTGACGCTCAATAGAAGAGTCGGTTTCGGTAATGTTATTAATTGGGCTGCATTCTGTTTGCCCATAGGCAATTACCACCTGATTCATATTCATGAGTGTTTGTACTTTACGCATCACCTGTTCAGGACAAGTTGAGCCTGCCATAACACCCGTTCGCAGTGTACTTAAGTCATACTCGTTAAAGTTATTAAGCTCTAACTCGCTGATAAACATAGTGGGTACACCATGAAGGCCGGTGCATTTTTCTTGTTGTACCACCTCTAATGTAGTTTTTGGATCAAAAGAATCACTTGGATAAATTGCAGCGGCCCCTTTACTGACACACAATAAACTGCCTAATACCATGCCAAAGCAGTGATATAGCGGAACAGGAATACAGAGCTTATCGCGCTCAGTAAAGTGCATAGCTTGTGCGACTAAAAGCGCATTATTCAATATATTTTTATGCGTCAACGTAGCCCCTTTAGGGTTTCCTGTTGTGCCAGAGGTAAATTGAATATTGATATCTTGATTGCAATCGAGGGTTTTGGCCACCGCTTGCAGTTCTAATTTATGTGCATCGGTGGGCATGCTCATAACCTCATTAAATGAGAACATCCCATCGACGGGTTCATCACCAATACAAATTACATTTTTTAAAGTGGGTAATTTGGCTGCGGTTAATTCACCTTTGTTACAACCGCTAAGCTCAGGAGCTAAACTTTGCAGCATATTAATATAGTGGCTGCCTTTAAATTCAGTGGCGGTTATAAGCGTAGAGCATTCCACACTGTTTAGTGCATATTGCAGTTCACTAGGGCGGTAAGCTGGGTTAATGCATACCATAATGGCACCTATTTTAGCGGTGGCAAATTGTGTTAAGCACCACTGTATATTGTTCGGTGACCAAATACCGACCCGTTCACCAGGTTTTACCCCTAAAGACAGTAACCCCATAGCAAGTTGATTAATCTGCTGTTGAAATTGCTTATAGCTTAAACGTATATTTTGATGGGCAACGACTACGGCCAGAGCGTCTGGGTTATTGTCGACAATGGCGTCAAAGTAATCGCCTATGGTTTGTTCTACTAATGGTGTGCTCTGAATTCCTTTAAAATAGCTGTTTGATAGCGGTATAGTGTTTATTTGCTCTACTTCTTTTATCACTTTTTGTGTCGCTTTCATGACATACTCCATGTTTTTATTTTTGAGAGGCCTGCTGTTTAAATAAACACGAATTGTCGACAAAAGGAAGAGGGTTAGACTAATGTATTATACCAATCGGCAATAATACTAAATCATTTTGAGGGGGCAAATCAGACGCTAGCTGTGTTAAAATTTCTCATTTAGAACAACTAACTAACGAAATTTTTGCTTTGATATCGACACGATTTTCCTCCCTCAAATTAGATCACTTAGTTAAGCGAATTGGTATTACTGTTTTTATGTAGAATTTAAAGACAAAAAAACGCGTACTCTCTAGCGAATACGCGTTTTTATAAGGATGTAATTAATTTACATTTCGTCGCTGCGATACGTTTTTTTCATGATGTAAACGTAAGCATTAACAAATGCATTTTCTTGATACTTTTTAAGACCGGTGTCTTCAAACGCGATAGGTATCGGATTACGTTTTACTTGTTCTTTTATTTCGGTGGTTGAAAACACGCGTACATCGAGATTATCGATTAACTGAATAGCGGTTTCCATTTTGAATCCTTTAGCGCTGCCAGCAAACTTACCTTTAGGTTGGCGTTCGCGAATGGCAACCGAATCAATTTGGTAATCTTGCATTAACTTGGCAAAATCAAACTGAAACTTACGCATTACTTCAGTGTCGTTACCGTTACCTAAGGTAAAGCGTGTTTGGCGCACATCACGAATATCAAAAACGTCATTATCTTTACTTAAAATACAAAGTAGTACATCACTACCGGTAATTTCTACACCACATGTTCTCATTGCTAATCTCTACTATAACTTAATTACCCGTTATTATACGCAACACGCATTAAAATGCGAGTTTAAGCACTTACAGTGGTGTTTTTGTTAGCGCTTAACGTCCATTCGTCATTTTGATGTAACAAGGTCTGTTTATCTTTGCGGCTAAATGTGCAGCCCTCCTTTTTTTAGCCAAGACAGCGCTATGGGTTGTTTACTTTAAATAGGTGTGAGCGTTGCTCAATTTTTTACTTAGCGCCAGGTGATAGCTCCCGGGCTTTAACTAAATCGCCCCTAGATTGAACAAATCCTAATATAGAAAGCCAACAGACTCCTATTAAACGTTATTAATTGCACTTTTATGGTAAAATTGGGTGGTTTTTAATAGCTTAAAACTTGTAATTAATGCTGCAGCACGCGACAATAACTCTCTTGTAGTTGAGCAGACTCAGCATCTACATTAGCCATTTTTGGCGAAAAATAGTCAATGCTTATTCGTAAAAGCGTTGTCGAGTCATTCTCATTTAATTAATTAAAAATACACGTGATACATTGTAGGTGTCACCACTGTATGTAAGGATTTATAATGCCAGTTATTACTCTTCCTGACGGTAGTCAGCGTAGTTTTGAAAACCCTGTAAGCACACTTGATGTAGCAAACGATATAGGCCCAGGTCTTGCTAAAGCCACCATTGCGGGTCGTGTTAATGGCGAACGCGTAGATGCGTGTGATTTAATTAGTGACGATTCTCGTCTTGAGATCATTACCGCAAAAGACGACGATGGTCTAGAGATTATTCGCCACTCGTGTGCGCACTTAATTGGTCATGCTGTTAAACAACTTTTCCCTGATGCAAAAATGGCGATTGGTCCAACAATTGATAACGGTTTTTACTACGATATTGATATGGAACATTCGTTATCTCAAGATGATCTTGATGCCATTGAAAAACGTATGCTACAGCTTGCAAAAACAAACTACGACGTAGTGAAAAAAACCGTTAGCTGGCAAGAAGCGCGCGACACTTTTGCAGCGCGTGGCGAAACATACAAAATTGAAATACTAGACGAAAATATCGCACAAGATGACCGTCCAGGTTTATATCATCACGAAGAATACATCGATATGTGTCGTGGTCCTCATGTGCCAAACATGAAGTTTTGTCAAAACTTTAAAATTATGAAAGTGGCCGGCGCATACTGGCGCGGTGATTCTGAAAACAAAATGCTACAGCGTATTTACGGCACAGCATGGGGCGATAAAAAGCAACTTAAAGCGTATTTAAAGCGTTTAGAAGAGGCTGAGAAGCGCGATCACCGTCGTATAGGTAAAGCACTCGATTTATGGCACTGGCAAGAAGAAGCGCCAGGTATGGTATTTTGGCATAACGATGGTTGGAGCATTTACCGCGAGCTAGAAGACTTTGTGCGTGAAAAATTACGTGAGTACCAATACGAAGAAGTGAAAGGTCCAATGATGATGGATCGCTCTTTGTGGGAAAAATCAGGGCATTGGGAAAAGTATTCAGAGGCAATGTTTACCACTGAATCTGAAAAGCGTGAATACGCAATTAAACCAATGAATTGCCCGGGCCACGTACAAATATTCAACCAAGGTTTAAAATCGTACCGTGACTTACCACTGCGTATGGCAGAGTTTGGTTGTTGTCACCGTAATGAGCCATCAGGGGCACTTCACGGTTTAATGCGTGTGCGTGGCTTTACTCAAGATGATGCGCATGTATTCTGTACTGAAGAGCAAATCATGGATGAAGTATCGGCCTGTATTAAAATGGTTTACGATACGTATGAAACATTCGGCTTTGAAAAAATTGTAGTTAAACTTTCAACTCGCCCAGAGCAACGTATTGGCGAAGATGAAATGTGGGACAAAGCAGAGCTTGCACTTGCTGACGCACTTAAAGCAAATGACATTGAATTTGATTATTTACCAGGTGAAGGGGCGTTTTATGGCCCTAAAATTGAATTTACTTTGTACGATTGCTTAGACAGAGCGTGGCAGTGTGGTACAGTGCAACTAGATTTTGCATTACCGGGTCGTTTGGGCGCTACTTATGTAGCTGAAAATAACGAACGTCGCACACCTGTTATGATACACCGCGCTATTTTAGGGTCTATTGAGCGCTTTATCGGTATCTTAACAGAAGAGTACGCTGGTTTATTCCCAACGTGGCTTGCGCCTAAGCAAGTGGTGATTATGAATATCACCGATAAACAAGCACCTTATGTGCAGGAAATTGTACAAAAATTAAATAAACTTGGAATTAGAGCCGCTGCTGACTTGAGAAATGAGAAGATTGGCTTTAAAATCCGAGAACATACACTTAAGCGTATTCCTTACTTACTGGTTGTTGGCGATAAAGAAGTTGAACAACAAGAAGTAGCAGTACGAACTCGCACAGGTGAAGACCTAGGCAAATTTAATGTCGATGATTTTATCGCTAAAATCAGTGAAGAAATCAAAAATCGACAGTAAAAATCGAGCGTGTAGGGCAATCACAAACGGCCAACTACACGCTTATATTATTGATATTCTTGGAGGAACGTACCATTAGAGGCGGCAAGAAAGGGCAACAAACAGCTCAAAAAAATCGTATTAACGAAGAAATTACAGCGCTAGAAGTTCGTTTAATCGACATCGACGGCGAACAAGCTGGAATTCAGTCATTAAAAGACGCGCAAGCTATGGCTGATGCAGCGGGTGTTGATCTTGTAGAGATCAGTCCAAACGCTGAGCCGCCTGTTTGTAAGGTTATGGACTACGGTAAGTTCATCTTTGAAAAAAGCAAAGAACTAAAAGAGCAGAAGAAGAAGCAAAAGCAAATCCAGATTAAAGAAATCAAATTCCGTCCGGGAACGGATGAAGGCGATTATCAGGTTAAGCTGCGCAACTTACGTAAGTTCTTAGAAGCTGGCGATAAAGCTAAGATAACTATCCGCTTCCGTGGTCGTGAAATGGCTCACCAAGAAATTGGTATCGAATTATTAAACCGTATTAAAACCGATTTAGAAGAGTTAGCAGTTGTTGAGTCTTTCCCAAATCGTGTTGAAGGTCGTCAAATGGTTATGATGATGGCACCGGTTGCTAAAAAGTAATAATTAGGCGATAATACGCACCGAATTTAGCTCAGGTTTGCAAGTGATGTGAAAATGTCCACCTGAGTTAACCGGTTTTAAAGTAAAACTGCGGTATTTATATCGGGTTTTCACCGGAACATAGCAGTAAGTTAGGCCTTTAAAGTGGAGCTATAGCAATATATCTCACGCCTTCTTACTAAATTTAAAGCAATACAATTGGAGTTATTGCAATGGCTTACAAGCTAAAAAGTCACAGAGGCGCAGCTAAGCGTTTCAAAAAGACTGCTTCTGGCGGTTTCAAGCGTAAACAAGCGCATCTTCGTCACATTCTGACTAAGAAAACTTCTAAGCGTAAGTTACACCTACGTCCTAAGATGATGGTTCATAAAAATGACCATGGTCTAGTTTCACGTATGTTACCATTCGCTTAATAGGGGTTTTTAGAAATGGCAAGAGTTAAACGCGGCGTTGTCGCACGTGCACGTCACAAAAAAGTTTTAAAACAAGCGAAAGGTTACTACGGAGCACGTTCACGTGTTTACCGCGTAGCTTTCCAGGCTGTTACTAAAGCGGGTCAATACGCTTACCGTGACCGCCGTGCTAAGAAACGTACTTTCCGTCAACTATGGATTGCACGTATCAATGCTGCTTCACGTCAAAATGGTCTGTCTTACAGCCGTTTTATCAATGGTCTTAAAAAGACATCTGTAGAAATCGATCGTAAGATCCTTGCAGATATCGCTGTTTACGACCAAGTTGCATTCGCAGCGCTTGTAGCAAAAGCAAAAGAAGGCCTAGCGGCAGCTTAAGTTTTTGTATAAGTAATGAAAAGGAGCCCATGGCTCCTTTTTTTGTGCCTGTAATTTATTATCTTTTTTATGCGCTTGTAGGCTTTTTCCTTTATTTATTGCCGTTGTGTGTTCGTTTTTTTAGGTACTAATTAGCCCTTTTTATTCAGTAGATGTTGATAGCGTGGCTGGGCTGCAACTAAAAATGCCGTTGGCTGTATTTTTTTGTTGAACCACCGCAGTTTTGGCAACTAGAAAAGTTTAATTGCTATAATTTTTCTTAATTAATGGGTTTGTTAGAGAAGTATATGTTTATAAGTTTATTGGTTTTATCTGCAAGTATGGTAAATAGCGATCATTTACCGCCATTATTACCATGGGAAGGTAGTAGTACCTCACTATTGCAACAACAGGGACCCTTAACCACAGACTTTGAAATTTCTGCAGGAGTCTCGTCTCCCAATTATGCTAATACCATGGCATTTGTTGATAGATTAGTGGCGGCGAATCCCACTCAATTTAAATCAAAAACGATTGGCTATAGTAATAGTAAACGAGCAATAAAAATGTTGATTGCTAGTGAGCAAGGTTTTTTTGATGCGGGGCAAATGGCCAATAGCACCAAACCAACCGTGCTTATTCAGGCTGGTATTCACGCTGGTGAGATTGATGGTAAAGATGCGATGTTTATGCTGCTTAGAGACATTGCTACGGGTAAACGACGCGATATATTAAAAAAGGTAAACATTTTATTTATCCCAATATTAAACGTTGATGGTCACGAGCGTAGTAGTGCGTTTAATCGTATTAATCAGCGTGGCCCTGTCAAAATGGGTTTTAGAACAAACGCAAATAATCTTAATTTAAATCGTGATTACACTAAGCTTGATACACCAGAGGTTAAAAGCGTCCTTCAAGTAATTAATGATTATAATCCGAATTTGTATATTGACGTACACGTGACTGATGGGGCTGATTACCAATACGATGTAACCTATGGCTATAACCCAGTATTTGCTAGCGAGTCGCCTGCCATTTCAGATGCGCTTAACCGTTATTTTAAACCAATGATTGATCAAACCCTCACTGAGCAAGGCCATGTTCCGGGCCCTTTAGTGTTTGTTATGGATAAGCAAGAATTTAAATCAGGTTTAGCAGGTTGGGTTGCCACACCGCGGTTTTCAAACGGGTGGGGTGATTTAAAGTCATTGCCTACCATTTTAGTTGAAAACCATTCTTTAAAGCCATACAAACAACGCGTGTTAGGGACTTATGTGTTTATAGATGGTGCTATTGAAGCATTATCAGCGCATAAAGATAAACTCGCTAATGCAGTAAAAAAAGAACAAGAATTTGTTCCTAAGCAATTAATTGTTAAGCGTGGTTATTCTGAGCAGCCTGATCATATCGCGTTTAAAGGTATTGCTTATTCTAAAAGCCTGAGCCCATTGTCAAATCAACAAGAAGTAAGCTATTTGGGTAAAAAACAGGATTATGACAAGCTGCCTATTTTTTGGCAAAAAGAGGTGCAGCACACGGTTGAAGTACCAAAATCATTTTTTATTCCACCTGTTTACACCGATATTATTGAGAAATTAGCCCTGCATGGGGTGTCAGTTAATAAGCTCAGTGGTGCCAACACTCAGCCATTAAAAATGGCAAAAGTAGCGCAATATAGTTTTGATAAAGCGCCATTTGAAGGGCGTTTTAGAGTGTCGGCTAGTTTTGATTATGTACCAGCTACAAATGTGGATTTAGATGGTTGGTTTGAAGTGAGTACGCAGCAAAAGGCAGGAGAGTTAGCTGTCCACTTGCTACATCCTGAAGCACCAGATTCATTTTTTGCTTGGGGAGAGTTTAATACTATTTTTCAGCGCACTGAATATATGGAAAATTATGCTTTGATACCGTTTGCTGAAAAAATGCTTGCTGATGACCCCAAATTAGCCCAAGAATTTGATAAAAAAGTAAACCAGGATAAAGACTTTGCTAAGAACGCTGAAGCACGTTTAAATTGGTTATATGAGCATAGCCCATTTTATGATCAAGCTTATTTGAAATACCCAGTTTTAATGTCATACGAAGAGAATATAGTTATTCCAGCACAAAAAGATAAAGAAATATAAGATGAAAATAATCACTATTCCCGTAACCCCGTTTATGCAAAATTGCCGCATTATAGTATGTGAACAAACCCAGCAAGCTGTCGTGGTCGACCCTGGCGGTGATGCTGAAAAAATTAATGCATCACTTAAGCAGCATAATTTATCATTAGCAGCGATTTGGTTAACCCATGGGCATTTAGATCATGTAGGCGCTGCGCATAATTTACGCGAGCAACACAAGGTAAAGATGATTGGGCCTCATGAGGATGAACGTTTTTGGTTCGACAATTTACCGATGCAAGCCACTATGTTTGGCTTTAAACCGATCAACTCCTTCTATCCTGATGAATGGTTAGCCCATGGTGATAGTATCAAGGTTGGGCAGCTTGAATTTAAAGTACTTCATTGCCCAGGGCATACGCCAGGGCATGTTGTGTTTTATCAACAAGCACACAATACGGTTATCGTCGGGGATGTTATTTTCAAAGGTTCAATAGGGCGTACCGACTTTCCTAAAGGCGACAGCAAGCAGCTAATCGACTCTATAATGCAACATATCATGACATTACCACCGAACACTGCAATTTTAAGTGGCCATGGTGACAACACCCATGTTGCTCATGAACAGGCTACTAACCCATTTGTAAGTGGCCAGTTTGGTTGATGTGCATATTTGTTAAAAATAAGCAGACTGCTTTTTAAAAAGGCTGTATAATTTAACCAATTTATTAGATAAATAAGAAATAAAATGTCTCTAAATCACGTAGATCGCCAAATATTGGCACTTTTACAACAAGATGCAAGTTTATCAACTGCTGAGATTGCAGACAAAGTCGGACTTTCTCAGTCTCCTTGTTGGCGTCGTATTGCTAAATTAGAACAAGATGGCTACATCAAAAGTAAAGTCGCATTGCTTGATGAAAAAAAGCTGGGCTTTGATATGTTGGTTTACGCCCATGTACGTTTATCAAACCATGGTAAAAAGAATTTAGCTGAGTTTGAAAAATTAATACTTAGCTATGATGAAGTGACTGAATGTTACACCATGGCTGGGACTATGGACTTTATGTTGCGTATTATTTCTCAAGGCATAGAAGGTTATGAGCACTTTGTACGCGATAACTTGCTTAGCTTAGAATATGTACAAGAGGTTCATTCTAATGTGACCATGACGTGTGTTAAACGAAGCACGGCACTGCCACTTTAAACTTTACTAAGCAGCTAAAAACACACAGGCTGAATTAACTATAATTGTGAAATGAGCGCTAATTTGATAAAATCTAGCGCTTTTTTTGTTAGCGAAATAAAACTGAGGAACTCAATGTTTAACTTACTCAGCAGAGCGCCAAGCTCTGCTAAAAACGATATTCTCTCTGGATTGACAGTGGCACTTGCCTTGATCCCAGAAGCTGTTGCATTTGCCTTTGTTGCAAATGTAGAACCTCTTGTTGGTTTATACGCCGCATTTATTGTGGGCTTAATTACGGCTATTTTTGGTGGTCGTCCGGGTATGATTTCGGGTGCAACCGGTGCATTAGCGGTTGTGATGGTAAGTTTAGTACTTGATCACGGAGTGGAATACCTATTTGCTACTGTGTTGCTGATGGGACTACTACAAATATTGGCTGGGGTATTTAAGCTCGGTAAGTTTATTCGTATGGTTCCGCATCCTGTTATGCTCGGTTTCGTTAACGGTTTAGCGATTGTTATATTTTTAGCCCAGCTTGGACAGTTTAAAGTGCCTGATGGTGCTGGCGGCCAAATGTGGATGACGGGCAGTGCGCTTTACATCATGTTAGGTTTAGTGGCGCTAACGATGGCAATTATTCACTTTTTACCAAAATTAACTACCGCGGTGCCTTCATCACTGGTTGCTATTGTTACTGTAACGGGTTTAGTGATTGGTCTTGATTTAGAAGCACGTACGGTACTTGATTTCTTAAAAGGCATGACAGGAAATGAAGCTGCAACCATTGCCGGTGGCTTACCACAGTTTCATATTCCTATGGTCCCTTTTAACCTAGAAACACTACAAATTATCTTTCCATATGCGCTTATTCTTGCAGCTATTGGCTTAATTGAATCGCTGTTAACGCTAAGCTTGATTGACGAAATTACAGAAACCCGTGGCCATTCTAATAAAGAATGTATTGGCCAAGGTGCGGCCAACGTCACATGTGGTTTCTTTGGTGCAATGGGTGGCTGTGCCATGATTGGCCAATCTATGATCAATATTAATTCAGGTGGGCGTTCGCGTTTATCAGGTATTAGTGCCGCATTGATGTTACTTGCATTTATTATCTTCGCTTCAAGCTTAATCGAAATGATCCCACTGGCCGCATTAGTTGGGGTTATGTTTATGGTGGTGCTGGGTACGTTTGAATGGGCGAGTTTCAAAATGATGAAACGCGTGCCTTTATCTGATGCTTTTGTAATTGTATTAGTTTCGGGTGTAACGGTTATTACCGACCTTGCGATTGCGGTGTGTGTAGGTGTTATTGTCTCTGCGTTAGTGTTTGCATGGCAGCATGCAAAACATATTTACACAACTAACTATATTGATAAAGAAGGTTCAAAAGTGTACGAGCTACATGGGCCTTTATTTTTTGGTTCGGTTAAAAACTTTGCTGATTTATTTGATGTTAAGAACGACCCCAAAGATGTGATTGTTGAGTTTAAATACAGTCGCGTTGCGGATCATAGTGCGATTGAGGCCATCGACAGCTTAGCTGACAAATACAATAAAGCGGGTAAAAAGCTGCACTTGCGTCACTTAAGTAAAGACTGTACAGAACTACTGCATAAAGCACGTGACTTAGTTGAAGTGAACGTAATTGAAGATCCGACTTATAAAGTTGCTTCAGATAAGCTTGCTTAAAAAATAAAAGTAAACATTGATAAGCGAAAGGTGGATGCCTTTCGCTTTTTTTATGCGTTTTAAATCATCCGCAAGGGGTAATTGCAACACGAGTTTTAGTTTGTTTGACGTAACCACTAAACCAGAACTGAGCATCCATCCTGTATTTATTTAATTTATTGTTTGCGATAGGGCTATTAAAAAGTAAGACAGTTGGTAGTGCTATACCTGACGATAAATCGATATAATAGTGACAAATTTACAAGGTAATAATTAATTTTGAATTGGCAGTCTTTAATTGATAACAGACAACGTTTTTTCTGGCTTTTGCAAATTGCAGGCTGGATAGGTTATGCGTTAGTTAACTATATTGGTTCTAAAGTATTCGAAATGCGTGATATTTACGTATTCGTTATTTTACTAAACGCCTATGCGGGCTGTTTAATGACTGTGCCTCTGCGTTATATTTATCGCAAAATTTGGAATGCCTCACCTTGGGTATTAATTATTGTTGTATTTGGCGCCTCTTATATAACCGGTACATTATGGGCCGTGGTGCAAAAGTTTAACCTGTGGGAAATTTATCGCCACGGATATCGTCCTGAAGAATGGTTTTATTATTTACAACAAGGACTCGATTCTGTTTATATTATTTTGTGTTGGAGTGGTTTGTACTTTGGGGTTAAGTATTACCAGTTATTACAAAGTGAACGTCAAAAAGCCTTAAAAGCAACCACGATGGCGCACGAAGCGCAGTTAAAAATGCTTAGATACCAGCTAAATCCTCATTTTTTGTTTAATACGCTCAATGCAATATCAACCTTAGTTTTGGTAAAAGAAAATAAAGATGCTAACTTGATGGTATCTAAATTGAGTGACTTTTTACGCTATACACTTAATACTGATCCAATTAAAAAAGTGCCGCTGGAGCAAGAGTTACATGCATTAATGCTCTATTTAGAAATTGAACGTGTACGTTTTGATGAGCGCTTACAAGTTAATGTGGACGTGAGTGAGCAGGCCAAACAAGCATTAGTGCCAAGCTTAATATTACAACCGATCATCGAAAATGCCATTAAGTACGCCATTGCCCATATGTCAGAAGGTGGTGTTATTGATATAAAAGCGCAAGTTTTTGCTAATGAATTATTACTTGAAGTGGGCGATAATGGGCCTGGCACTGATATTGAAAATGGTCAGTTAGTTAATGCACAAGGCGTAGGGGTGGCAAACACCCGAGACAGATTAAAAACGCTCTACGAAAATAATTACTCGTTTGTATTATCACATAATACGCCAAGTGGATTAAAAGTTAATCTGCGAGTCCCGTTTGAGAAGGCTGTGAAGAAATGACAAGAATAAAAACGCTTATTGTTGATGATGAACCATTAGCACGTAAAGGTTTAGCCGTCAGGCTTGAAGAGTTTTCTGATATTGAAGTGATCAAACTGTGTAGCTCAGGTTTTGATGCGATTGAAAGTTGTAAAAACGAAAAAATTGATCTTGTCTTTCTTGATATTCAAATGCCTGGTATGAACGGTTTTGAAGTCGCACGTGCTTTAAGTGAAAGCAGTAAAGATTTACCTGCCATTGTGTTTGTTACGGCGTTTGATCACTTTGCTGTTAAAGCATTTGAAATTCATGCTTTAGATTACATTTTAAAACCCGTTGATGATAACAGATTAAAACAGGCGGTAGAAAAAGTGCATACCTATTTAAAAACTCAGCAGGATAACGCCCATAAGAAAAAACTAGCGAGTTTCGTAGCAGGGATAACAGGCAATAACTGCGAAGAAATTTTAAAGAAATTAGCCACTGGCGATACCCTTACAGATCGTCGTTATCCTGAATCATTGGCCGTAAAAGAGCAGGGCGAAATTGTCAGAGTACCCGTTGCTACTATACAGTGGGTAGATGCGGCAGGTGATTACATGTGTCTGCATTGCCAAGATGGGCAAACGCATATATTACGTAAAACCATGAAAGAGCTTGAACAAGAATTAGATCCAAGCTTATTTGTACGTGTTCATCGCAGCGCGATTGTTAACACCAAACAAATTAGCAAGCTGGTAACTCAGGTTAGTGGTGAATATTTATTAGTGTTAGATAACGGACAAGAGCTCAAAGTAAGTAGAAGTTACCGTGATAAAGTAAAAGCAGCATTAGCAAGCTAATTTTAATAAATAGCATAAAAAACGCGAGCATATAGCTCGCGTTTTTTTATGCGCGTTACAGTTACGAAACAGTGACTATTTTCATCGTGTTGGTTGCACCAATCGTTTCCATCGCATCGCCGTGGGTAATAATCACGGTATCGCCTGCTTGTAAAGAGCCTGCGGCTACGAGTGTGCTTAATGCATCTTTAACCATGCTATCTTTTTCACATTTTGTAGAGTCAAAAAATACAGGGTAAACACCACGATACAGCGCTGTTTGACCTAATGTACTTGCATGACGTGAAAGTGAATAAATAGGCAGTCCAGAGCTAATACGCGACATCAATTTTGCCGTGCTACCTGACTCAGTAAGGGTGATAATCGCTTTAACAGAGTCTAAGTGGTTAGCTGCATACATAGCTGATAAGGCAATTGATTCGGCATTAGAAGAAAAACGGCTGTCTAAACGATGTTTAGAAACGTGTGTTTCTTTTTGCGACTCAGCACCTAAACAAACACGCGCCATAGTAGCAACGGTTTCTTCCGGGTAATCACCAGCGGCTGTTTCAGCAGAAAGCATCACTGCATCTGTGCCATCAAGTACTGCATTGGCAACATCCATAACTTCTGCACGTGTTGGCATAGGGTTATCGATCATCGATTCCATCATTTGCGTAGCGGTTACAACGGTACGGTTCAATGAACGAGCACGACGAATAATGAGTTTTTGTTTACCCATTAGTGCAGCATCACCAATTTCTACACCTAAGTCGCCACGGGCAACCATAACAGCGTCAGACGCTAAAATAATGTCATCAACTGCTTCTTGTGTTTCTACTGCTTCAGCACGCTCAATTTTAGCTAAAAGCTGTGCATTAGAGCCTGCAGCCTCCGCTAATGAACGCACATAACGCATATCATCGCCACTGCGAGGAAAAGAAACTGCAATGTAATCAACGCCAATTTCAGCAGCGGTGATTAAATCTTCTTTATCTTTTTCCGTAAATGCAGGTGCCGTTAAGCCTCCACCTAGACGGTTAATCCCTTTATTATTAGAAAGTACGCCGCCAACAGTCACAATGGTATGAACTAAGTGACCTTCAACACTTTCTACGGTGAGTTGAATTAAGCCATCGTTTAATAGCAATAAATCACCAGGGGCAACATCTTGTGGTAGCTCTTTATAGTCAATACCGACGGCGTTAATATCGCCTTGGCCTTTTTCCATTTTGGCATCAAGAATAAATTTTGCACCAACAGATAAGGTCACTTTGCCTTCTTTGAAGGTTGAAACGCGAATTTTTGGGCCTTGTAAGTCAGCGAGAATCGCGATGTGCTTACCAAGTTTAGTTGCAATATCTCGAACAGCTTGTGCACGGTCTTTATGATCTTGTGCAACACCGTGTGAGAAATTTAATCGAACGACATTTGCGCCTGCACGAATAATTTTTTCTAAGTTATTATCTCTATCTGTTGCAGGTCCAAGTGTCGCGACTATTTTTGTACGTCTTAACATTAAATTCTCCTGTGTGCTTTTTTTAAGCAAGTTGACGGTTATTTTGTTTTTAGCGATTACTAATAAAGAGCAATCTTTAGTTTTATGCAATTTTTATAACATTGCGACTATTATATACAAAATGAATATGTCATCATTATGACACCGGTGTCACAGGGCGTCAATGATCTAAAAATTTAAATAGCACTGCTATTTCTTCCCCTGAGAGGGCGGTTGTTTGATATAATTGCGGCGTTTATTTTAGCTGTAATAAATGCATGTAGCTTTGCTCATGGCTGCGGTCTGAGTATAATGCACGCGGTATTATTTTAATTTACTAACCAAATAGTTGTTACCGAGGAGGGCACTAAATGCAAGTTGCATTAGTAGGGTTAGGCGTTATGGGGAAAAATCTTGCCCTGAACTTGATTGAAAAAGGGATAACGCTTGTCGCTTATGACAAAAACCCAAATGCGGGTGAAGAATTACTAAGTTGTGCTAAATCACAAGGCATGGCTGATAAACTTCACATTGTCTCTGATTTAGGGGATATGGTTAGGCGTTTAGAAGCACCGCGTTCTATTTTATTACTTGTGCCTGCTGGTGAGTTAGTTGATGCGGTTTGCAACGAGCTTATTGAAGCGGGTGTTCAGTGCAGTGATATTATTGTTGATTGTGGTAACAGTAATTATAAAGACGGTATTAACCGTAAGCTCAAATACCAAGATAAGTTTGAATTTGCCACTATGGGTATTTCAGGCGGTGCCGAGGGTGCACGTCACGGTCCAGCTATGATGGCCAGTGGTTCTGAAGGTGGTTGGGAGCGTGTCGAGCCATGGTTTACAAAGGTTGCTGCAAGCTATAAAGGCGAGTCGTGTTTTGCGCGTGTAGGGCAGTCAGCTAGCGGCCATTTTGTAAAAATGGTTCACAATGGAATTGAATACGCACTCATGCAACTGATTGCAGAAATGTATCAGCTATTGCGTCACGGCACTAATCGCTCACCTAAAGAAATTGCAGAGATATTTAACGAATGGTCTCAAGGGCAACTAAATAGCTATTTACTGTCAATCTCAAGCCATATTTTATCACTTGAAAATTCGCATAATGTGCCGCTTGTAGATTTAATTGACAATAAAGTAGGCGCAAAAGGCACCGGTTTATGGACAGCACAAAACGCCCTTGAATTAGGTATTGCGGTACCGTCGTTAGTGGCTGCTGTACAAGCTCGTCATTTAACCAATGCGTGTAATACCACTGCCGCACAAGAAATGACATACAGCGCACAAAATACCACGCAAGTTGATATTGATTTAGATGAATTAAAAGATGCGTTTACCCTTGCGAGCCTGTTGGCCTATCGTCAAGGACTTGCATTAATTAAAGGCGCTTCACGAACTCATCAATGGAAAGTTGATTTAGCGAAAACGCTACAAACATGGCGTGCAGGGTGTATTATCCGTGCTGATTACCTTGATAGTGTAGCGCAAGGCGTTGAGTTTATTGATACCCTTGAAAAAGAGTCATTAGCGATGCGTAAAGTGACTGGCCAAGCCGTTATGACGGGTCTGGCGTTTCCTGTGCTTAGTGCAACACAAACCTACTTAGCAACGCTAACAACACCAAGTAATGGGCACTTAGTTCAAGCCCAGCGTGATTACTTTGGTGAGCATGGCATTAAAACCCACAGTGGTGAAACGTGTCATTTAACTGACTTAGTTGATATTGACGCAAAAGTTCGTTAATAAAATCTAAGTAATTAAAAAGGACGCTAAGTAGCGTCCTTTTTTGTTATTCGCTTAACTGATTACTTAACGGGTCAGCTCACCACGCAGGTTATCTTGCATTAAATGGCGAATTGTTTCAATTTCTAGGTTTTGACTAAACAAGTAATGCAGCTTAGTTAAGCATGCTTCTAAGGTCATATCGTAACCGCTGATCACGCCTATGTTTAACAGCGCATTACCCGTGGCATAACCGCCCATGTTCACTTGGCCTTTTAAACATTGGGTTAAATTAGTAATAATAACACCCCGTTTACTTGCTTCATCCAGAATCGCTAAAAACTCAGGGTCTTGTGGCGCATTGCCTACACCAAAGCTTAGCAGTACAAGGGCTTTAATATTGCCATTAACTAAGCTTTTTACTACTTCTTTGCTGATCCCTGGGTATAAATACAGCACGCCAATAGCTTGCGGTGTAATAGGGGTAACTTGGAGTTCATTTTCTACATACGGGCTTAATTGCCCTTTGATCAGCTGAATATTAATACCTGAAAGTGCAAGCGGCTCTAAGTTAGGTGAGGCGAATGCATCAAACCCATCTGCATGGGCTTTAGTGGCACGATTACCTCTGAACAACTGATTATTAAAAAATAAGCTGACTTCTGCAATGGGATAGTTAGCCGCTAAATACATTGCATTAAGTAGGTTAACTTGGCCATCTGAGCGTAATTGAGACAGCGGAATTTGTGAGCCGGTCACAATAATAGGTTTAGTTAAGTTTTCAAACATAAACGAAAGAGCTGATGCAGTATAGGCCATAGTATCGGTGCCATGCAGTACCACAAAGCCATCGTAATCTTGGTATTTACTTTTTATGTCATCGGCGATGAGTTGCCAATGAGCCGGTGACATATCTGAAGAATCTATAAGCGGGCAGTATTCATGAATATCAAATAGTGGCATTTCTTCACGATTAAACTCTGCGTTATTAACCACGGTTTCGGTTAAAAACCCTTCAGCAGGAATATAGCCGCGGATTGATTTTTTCATTCCTATGGTACCGCCAGTGTAAGCGATATAAATGCGTTTACGTTTCATAAAAAAAGCCCAGTAAAAAAACTGGGCTTAGTATAACGCTAACTGCTAATCAATACAGCCTGTTAAGGCACTATTGTGCAACTGTACACTCTAAACAGCGGGCATAAACACCTTGTGGATCGTTATAATCTTTTAGGTTTTCTACTTCACTGCTTAATTGTTTAATAACACTTTGCAGATTAGCTTGGCTGGCTAATACTGCTGTTTTTTGTGTTTCAAGCCCAAGTACTGATTTAACGGCGGCACTGCCGAAAATATCTTGAAGCATTTTTTCTTGTGGGCTAAGCGATTGCTTAATTGTTTTAACGTCATAGTAGTTAAGCTTTGCAAGCTCTGCAGCTGCTTTAATCGCATCTTGTTTATTACCAAGTTTATCAACTAAACCAAGCTCTTGAGCTTGAGAGGCAATCCATACCCGACCTTGGGCAATTTTATCAACTTGCTCTGGGGTCATATTACGTGCCTCAGCAACCACATCTAAAAAGCGTCCATATGCTTCTTCAACACTCATTTGAATAACTTTAGCCATTTTCTCGTTAAGTGGGCGAGTGATTGAAAAACCTGCCAATTCGGTGGTCGCTACGCCATCTGAATACACGCCTATTTTAGCGAGGGTATCTTCAAATGTCATAAAGGTACCAAATACGCCAATTGAACCGGTAATTGTACTCGGCGCTGCCCAAATTTCATTGGCCGCCGATGCAATCCAATAACCGCCTGATGCAGCTACTGAGCTCATTGATGCAATAACGGGTTTACCAGCAGCTTTAAGTGCAAGTACTTCAGCACGAATTACTTCTGAGGCAAACATGCTGCCACCGCCTGAATCTATTCGTAAAACCACCGCTTTAACCTTGTCATCAAGTCGGGCTTTGCGAAGGAGGGCTGCAGTTGAATCACCACCAATTTCACCAGCACGGCGTTCACCATCAACAATAGTGCCTTTAGCAACCACAACAGCGACTTTTTCAGTCATAGGGTTATCAAACTCAATAGGCGGTTTTACTAAACTTAAGTATTCACCAAAAGAGACTTGTTTAAATGTTTTTCCATCTTCATTTTCTCCAACCAATTCAATTAATTGTTGGCGAATTTGCTGATTGGTTTTTAATGAGTCAACCCATTGGTTATCCAGTGCATATTTACCGGCATCACCATTAGCGGCTTGCATTTTAGCTAAATAAACATCCATTGTTTCATCAAAGTTTGACTCATCAAAAGGACGTACAGCACTAACGTCTTGCTTATATTCATTCCATAAAGCACCAAGCCATACGCGGTTTGCTTCTTTAGCTGCCTCTGACATATCATTTCTGATAAACGGTTCAACGGCCGATTTAAAGGTACCTACACGGAATATATGCTGAGTGACTTCTAATTTTTCTAATGCGTCTTTGAAGTAAAGCGGGTACATACCGTAGCCTTCAATAAGCACACTACCATAAGGATGCATCGCAATTTCGTCTGCATGCGCGGCAATGTAATATTGTGCTTGGGTGTAGTAATACCCTGAGGCAATCACTTTTTTACCAGTTGCTTTAAATGTTTCAAGTGCCTGCGTAATTTGTTTGAGCTTATTTAAATGTGCTTTTGGCATTTCTTGTAAATCAAGCAAAATAGCGCTTATACGCGAGTCTTGTGCTGCTTCATTAATTACTTCAACTACATCGTCGAGCAATATTTCACTGGGTGAGTCAGCACTGGCCGTTGCATCATTAATAGCGGCTTCAACAGGGTCTATATAGGTTTTTTCTTCGACAATAGGGCCATTAAGGTTAAGTCTAAGAACAGAGCCCTCTTCGACAATAATTTTATCACCGTCACTTGATACCGATACGATAAAAATGACGACCAAAAATAAAAACAATACGTTGAGTATTAAACGACGTGAGAAGTTGATCCCCGTCCATATACCTTTAAATACCTTTGCTATCAAAATAGCTCCTTAAATTGGTACAGCTAAAACGTTATTGCCATCTTAGCGTAGAATATAAATAAATTTAACTGCTAAATCGTAACGAAACATTTATAAATTCAATTACACTTGAGATTAAACACGTGTTTATTTAATAAATAATTACTGAAATTATGGCTGTAGTCACTACTTTTAACTCACTCTATTGGTCAATATAAACGCAGTCAACAGGTTTTAAGTTAAAAAATTATTAAGTTTAATCTGCTCATATATTGCTTATTGTTGGTCATTAAAGCAGAATTGACTAAATGCACACAGGTTAGACCAGTTATTGGGGCACAGGATGTTAGAACAAAAATTAGAACTAAAACACACACAATTACGTAACCGTTTAGTAATGGGATCAATGCATACCGGCCTCGAAGAGGGATGGCATAATCGTAATCGCCTTCGTGCTTTTTATGAAGCACGTGCTAAAGGTGGCACAGCAATGCTCATTACGGGGGGATATAGCCCTAATCTTCGCGGCAAGTTAACGCCTATTTCATCATCATTTAATAGTTATTATGATGTTTTTAAACACCGCGCTTATACACAAGCTGTTCATCAACATGGTGGTAAAATTTGCCTGCAGTTATTGCATGCTGGGCGCTATGCTTATCATCCATTCAATCAAGCCCCAAGTGCGATAAAAGCACCGATCAATCCTTATAAACCTAAGGCTATGTCTTTAAGTTCAATTAAAAAAACCATTAAAGATTTTGCTCACTCTGCATATTTAGCAGAAAAAGCAGGTTACGACGGCGTAGAGGTGATGGGCTCTGAAGGTTACTTAATTAATGAATTTATGGCACCGCATACAAACAAACGAGACGATGAGTTTGGTGGCAGTCTTGAAAACAGAATGCGTTTAGCTGTTGAGATTGTAAAAGCAGTAAGAGCTAAAGTTTCAGATAAATTTCTAATTATTTTTAGACTGTCTGTTATCGATTTAATTCCGAATGGCTCAACTCCTGAGGAAGTAACACAACAAGCTATTGCACTTGAAAAAGCAGGTGTTGATATTTTTAATACTGGCATTGGTTGGCATGAAGCACGGGTACCGACAATTGCAAGCATGGTACCCCCAGGCGCATTTAAAGAAGCGTCAAAGCGGTTGAAAGATGTTATTAGCGTGCCTGTTATTGCCGTAAACCGCATTAATACACCAGAGATTGCCAACGATATTTTAACGGCGGGTGAAGCTGATTTAATCTCTATGGCGCGCCCTTTACTTGCCGATCCTGAGTTCTTTAATAAATATCAAGCCAAGCGCTCTGAACATATTAATATTTGTATAGGGTGTAATCAGGGCTGTTTAGACCATGTATTTAAAGGTAAACGTGCCACTTGCTTAGTTAACCCACAAGCGGGTTTTGAACTTGATTACCCTCTAGAAAAAGCCGCAACAGCTAAAAATGTATTAGTGGTTGGAGCGGGTCCTGCTGGGCTTTCTTCAAGTTGCTACTTAGCGCAAAAAGGTCACAATGTAACGCTTATTGACCAAAAGCAGCATATGGGTGGGCAGTTTAATTTAGCCATGCAAATACCTGGTAAAGAAGACTTTAACCATACATTGGCTTACTTTACCAATGAACTTAAGCGTTTAAACGTCACCATTGAATTAGGAAAAGCATTTGATGATAGTATGCTGAGTCAGTTTGACGATGTGGTTTTTGCCACGGGTGTAAGGCCACGTGAAGCCTCTATAGAATGTAGTGATGACAAACGTGTTTTTGCCTACGATGAAGTCATTCGCGGTGAGGTTGAACTTGGTAACTCGATTGCGATTTTAGGCGCAGGCGGTATCGGTTTTGATATGGTGGCATTTTTAAGTGAACATAAATCACAAAGTATCAGCGACTTTAAAACCCAGTGGGGAATAGAGTGCGATGCTCAGCCTCATAAAGATGAGCGTCAACTTTATATGCTTAAACGCAGTGAAGGGCGCTTTGGTGGTGATTTAGGTAAAACAACCGGTTGGATACATCGTCAAGTTGCTAAACAACATGGCGTTAAGCAAATTGCCAATTGCCAATACCATCGTTTTGATAAAAACGGCCTAACTATAAGTGTTTCTGGCGAAACGCAAGTATTGCCAGTTGATACTGTGATTGCTTGTATTGGCCAAGTGTCTAATGACGAACTATTTAAGGCGCAAGCAGAGAATGCCAAGGTTCATGTTATTGGTGGCGCTAAACTGGCAGCGGCTATTGATGCCAAGCGCGCTATATTTGAAGCTTTACAAGTTGCACGCAGTATCTAATATGCAATTTAAGTAAGTACACGGGTCTGATTATTTTTTAAAGATAGTTAACTTATAATCAGACCCTTATATTGTTGATTTTTACCTTATCCCATTCCTTGTATAGCTAATAAATACGCTATTGCGACTTTCAATGGTGCCTCGGCTACAACGCTTAACTGGCAAAATTAAATCTATAAAGCCCCTCATTAGTTCGACCTAATTATTTACACGCAAAAGGCTAGCGCCATTTTGTAATGGCACAAATACACGGCTATTTGGGTTGCGATATTATTTGTGTGCTTTTTTAACCTAGGTACTTTCTTGATAAGCAAATAATAACAGCGGGGTGCCCATTATATTTTAACCTAAGGGTTTCAATGGTATGCTATTGTTTTGTCTTTTGAGTAATTATAATGGATGCTATTGAGCTTTTATTAACCCGCCAGTCAGATGCAAAACTGACAGAGCCAGGCCCTAATGAAGAACAACTAAACATTATTCAGCAGGCTGGGCTCAGAGTTCCCGATCATGGCTGTATTGCGCCTTGGCAATATATCATTGTTCAAGGGGATGCACGTCATAAGTTGGGTGAAATTTATTATCAAAGCGCTTTGGCCGAGCAGCAAGCTGAAAAAGTAATTAATCGTGCTAAAGAGTTACCCCTTAGAGCACCCATGATCATTATTGCCATTGCAAAATATCAACAACATCCAAAAGTACCAAGAATAGAACAAGTTCAAAGTGCAGGCTGTGGCGTGCTGGCTATGCAACAAGCCGCATTTGCACAAGGGCTTGGCGGTATTTGGCGCACAGGTTACTTTGCACAAAGCCCCAGTGTTAAACACGCGCTTAACTTAAATAATGATGATGAAATAGTGGGTTATTTGTATTTAGGGACGCCAGCAGTTGAGTGTAAAAAGTCACCGCGCCATAAGCCAGAAAACTATTTTAGTTTTTTGTAGCAATAGGATGAACTTTTTATATTCAATATAGTCATAATTCATTAAGTTAATCGTGTTACACTACCGCGGTTAATATTGTAGCTGCGAGAAGCGCACGGAAGCACCATACGCAATAAATCTTCTTCAGTTTGTTTTTTAATCGGTTGTTTTTTGGTAATGTATGGAAAGTCTTACCAATAATAACGATAAAGAAGACGAAAATGATGGGAAATTTATTTTTACGTGAAAAAGAAAACTGGTTTGCTTGGTCAATCTGGGGTGTTGTTGGCGCGCTTGCGACATTTTATGTTGCAATGAATACACAAGCAGCTCACTTTATTGCTGCAACTGCGATGGGCGTCCTAGTACTACTAACATGGTGGATGCAACAGTCTCGACGATTTGATTTTGGCAGAGCCTTTAAAATATGCTGCTATGTTCTATTATTCACCGTCCTACCTTCGTTTGTGTTAGTTGTGATCCCAAGTGATGATTTAAACCGCTTCGATTTAATATTTCAAAGTATTGCATTTTTAACTGCCAGCTTATTGGTGTGTTTAGTATGTTCTTGGATTGCCCGCAGACCTAAACAATATTACTAGGGTTTATGACTATCTTGGTTAATATTTAACTATTTAATCAGTTTTAGTAAAATAGGGCTTTACAAGCTAAGCGTATGATCTTATTATGCGCGCCGTACGGAGAGATGGCAGAGTGGTCGAATGCACCGGTCTTGAAAACCGGCAGGGGTTTATAGCCCCTCTAGGGTTCAAATCCCTATCTCTCCACCATTATTTAAAAAACCGCCTTATTGGCGGTTTTTTGCTATCTGGAGCTTTATTATGTCACAGTCCCCGGAGTTATCCTTCTCTAAACGTTTACTTAAGCACATCCTGCTATGGACTGTGTTTGGTTATTGTTACCAAAGTGCCATATCGTTATTACAAAAAATGGCCATTGATGCATACCCAGATAATGCGCTGATGATGACTTTCTTATATGGCATCGGGTTTAATCTTTTATCCGGGCATTTAATCACAAAATACGATCATTTTTGGCCAGTGTGGGGCGCGTTTTACATTGGCATTATCGGTTTGGTGGCTGTGCCTCTTTTGTTGATCGGCGTGGTCGGATTGTTGCCGATGAGCTTACTTGTTGGAATTTTGCTCAGTTTACCTGTGTGTACCTTTGCTATTGGTTTAATTAAAGAAAAACTCAATAAAAACTAGCCCCAAACGGCTTTTATTTTGTGATAGCATATACGGGTCTTTTAACTAACAAAACGTGAATAACACATTATGTCAGATAATTTTACTACAGATGCTGAAAAAGCAAGTTACGGTATTGGCTTACAAATGGGTGAGCAACTTAAGGCTAACCCTTTTGAAGGTTTAAACTTAAATTCAGTATTTGAAGGCATGAAAGATGCGTATGCAGGCAGTGCTTTTCAAGTAGAGATCCCTGAGATCCAAGCTGCATTTGAGAAAATCAACGAAGAGATCCAAGCTCGTCGTGAAGAAGAAGCTAAAGTATTGGCTGCTGAAGGTATTGCATTTTTAGAAGAAAACGCAAAACGTCCTGAAATTACAGTTACTGAGTCAGGTCTTCAGTACGAAGTACTTGCAACAGGTGAAGGCGAAAAGCCAACTGCAGAGTCTACAGTACGTGTTGATTACCACGGTACTTTAGTAAACGGTACTGTTTTTGATAGCTCATACGAGCGCGGTCAACCTGCTGAATTCCCAGTAGGTGGCGTGATCAAAGGTTGGACTGAAGCATTACAAATGATGCCAGTAGGTACTAAATGGCGTTTATACGTTCCTCATGAGCTTGCTTATGGTGAACGTGGTGCCGGTGCTGCAATCGCACCTTACTCAACTCTAGTATTTGACGTTGAGTTACACGCGATTCTTTAATTAGAATTTAGTTGTAAAAAAACCGCATTCATTATTACGAATGCGGTTTTTTATTGTCTGATTAAAAATGAGCGCGTTTTAAAAGTAGCCTCTAACGCCAAATTGGAAGTTACGTCCAGGAAGAGGTGCCGTATCTTTAATAAATGAACTATGTACAAAACCAAGTTCATCAGTAATGTTATCAACACTTAGGTATAGCTGCGTGTCAACTGCGCCTAAATCAAGTTGATAATTGGCTTGTAAATCAATTAATGTATAGCCATCCGTTGCCGTTTCGTAAGCACTAATATCATTTTGCTCAAAGTAATGGGTTCCTGTTAAGGTAAATTGCGCATTACCTAGGGTATATTGTAGTTCTGAGCCCAATTTATTGGCAGGGATACGTGGTAAATTACCTTCATTATCTTTTAGTTTGGCGCGAGTAGAGTCACCAAATACTTTTACCATGGCGCTGGGGTTTATTTGATAATGTGCATCAAATTCAAAACCATAAAGCTGCGCATCTTTACTGGTAAATTGATAAACATCAATTGCATCGCTGTGTCCATTGGCAGCAGACTCAAAGCCATCCATCTCATCAAACACTAATCCGGTGTTTTGTTGATAATAAAAGTTTTTAATATCGTTATAGAAAAAGTTGACGGTGTAGCCAAAGTCACCGCTAAAACGACGTAAACTAATATCAAGATTGGTAGAGGTCTCTTGTTTAATTTCTTCAGGTTCAAAATGCGCTTCTGCCCCTTCAATATGATAGCCCAAGCCAAGCTCATAAGTACCTGTGGCAACATGCACACCATTAGAGAGTAACTCAGCTGAAAGAGGTGCACGCTCTGAATGTGACAAGCTAACGGCTAGATTGTGACTTGGCATATACTCCCAAATCGCACCTGCTGAGGCACTTACATTAGTAAAGCTTTCGGTGTAGTTAATGGTCTCATCTGCCGATACAGGTTGTTCATCATGGCTGTGCTGATGTGTATCTACATCACTTTTGATATCATAATCTTCTAGGCGGGCGCCAAGCTCTACGGTGACATCGCCAAATGTGCGTTCTTCAAGTAGATATAACGCATGGGTGGTAGTGACACTTGCAGGCGTAAACGCTTCTTCGCCAATTGCATCGTAATCAGATTCACTATAGTGATAGCCAATCATGCCATGCCATTGGCTTAACTGATGCTCTACATTTAAACGTGCTTCTGTGGTTTCGTTACTAAACGTGGTGCCAATCGCGCCATCTTCAATTTCACTGTGAGTGTAGTCGGTGTAGCCAAGACGAAGATTAATCGATTCAATCCAGTTATCATGAAATGCATAACTTACCAGTCCTTGCCAACGATCTTGCTCTAAATGAGCATAAACGGGAGTTTCTATATGTTCTTCATCCGCATGATCTTCATGATCGCCTTCTTCTTCATGGGCATGACCGTGATCATGTGAATGCCCTGGAATGCCATAGTCTGTTTCAATATTGCCGTATGAAAAGCCAACGGTTAAATGCTCACCGACATAGCTGGTACCAAAGTTCACTGTTTCACTGTCGATAAAAGTATTTTCAACTGAAGTGGCTGTTTCTTCATCGCCCTCAATGTGTACTTCACCTTCTTCATGTTCATCTGGTAGGTTAAAGCGAGGCGTTTGATAGTCATCACCACTGCGTTTGGTGCCATCAAAATGAAAATTAAAGTTATTGCTGCCTGTTTCTAATTTTGCCGCATAGGTGTTCGCATTTGAAACGGTATCGTGTGTGTATTGTGCCGCTCCCGAGAGTGCGTCAATATTATTGGTTGGAATACGGTTATCAACCACATTTACTACACCGCCAATAGCACCAGAGCCATATAGTAGGGTGCTTGGGCCTCGTAGTACTTCAATTTGTTCAGCGGCTAAGCTATCACTTGATGTCGCGTGATCTGGACCAATACGTGATGCATCACTGCTATCTAAACCGTTTTGAGTAATTTTAACACGAGGACCACCTAGGCCACGAATAATCGGACTTGAAGACACTGGGCCGAAATAACTCGCGTTTACTCCTGGTATTCCTTTAAGTGTTTCACCTAGGGTCGGTTTCGCTTTATTTTTTAGTTCATCCCCTGATAGTACGCTCACAGGTGAAATCATTTCTAAGCTATTTTTATGCAGTGCCGAGGCATACACAACCACAGTTTCAACCGAAGACGGCTTTAATGTAACAGTAATTGTATCGTCTACATTCTCAAGCGATATACGTGAATCGATGTAGTTATCTTTACTAATATGTAATTGGCTTTTAGCATCTATGTCGATGCTAAACTGACCTTGTTCATTGCTTTTCACGCTTTGTGACTTTCCATGAACATGGATAGTTGCATTAGCAATAGGTTGTTTTTTTGAATCTGTTACTGTGCCGTTAATCGTTGCTGCTAGGGCAGAGTGAGAACACAAAACAGACAGTAGCGCTGAGGATATGAGTGTTAACTTTGTCATAATTACTTCGAATCGTGGTTGTTATGTTGTGATATAATATAACACTACAAAATGGCATCATCAACAATGTTATACTATAACTTTTAATTTTGCGTTGAATGGCAAAATAATCGCGTTAAATTTACATTACCAGCTCATTATTACAGATCAGTGCATTTGTTATATTTATTCGCTTAAGAGCGGCTGTCTATCATTAGTATGTCTAATTTTTTTTGTGCTTTGAAAGGATTTTGTTTATCGATTGGTTCAAGCATTTCACAGTCATCGTTTATCATTTCTGAAATTAAACTTGGGTAGTGTCGGCAATCTTGAGGACGGTCATGGTAAATACTGCATGTATATTTATCTTTTTCTTGTGGATATTTTTTACTGCTAAGTACTAAAAATGGGCATTGCGTTAATTGCTCGCCTGTTTTGGGATCAAACCATAACTGATCGTTTTTAACATATTGAAATATTTCTGGGTTGAATAACGCCCACATTTCAATTTCATCCTGATTTGTATCTAAATCTGCCGCACCATATTTAGTGCAGCATTTACCGCATTGATTGCAATTTTGCATAGGGTAGGTATTTACTATTGCGACTTAAATTAAGCGTTAAGTGTAGCACTGTAATATCCAGGTTTTTAAATTAAACCTCTGTTTTTATCGCTTATAATACTTTTGTAACAACGCAGCGCTTAATAATAATGTACTATTAGGGAATATATTTCGAATACGATGCCTTTAATAAGTCAAAAAAGGCGCGTTAATAAGGTAGCGAGTAATTATGAATACTAAAGTATACAAAGCGGTTCACGATTTGGCGGAAAAGCTGATGGCAGCGGCTAATAAAAATGATACTAAACAGTTTGAATCTTTATATGCTGAGCTAAAAGCTATTTGTATTGAAAACGAAAATACAGCGAAAGATCACCCTGTTCAGTGGGAAACATTGGCTGATTTCACCGAAGAGCTAGAAGAAGCTATCGAGACTTACGAAAAAGCGTTACAGAAGTCGATAGAAATTAATAACAAAGATCATATGTCGTCTGTTGCCTTTTCTATGGCTACTTTACAGCTTGAGCTGGGTGATAAAGAAGCGGCAATTAAAAATCTGCAAGATGCTAAAATCAATGCAAATAAAATTGAAGACAAAGAATTAAAATCAGAGATCCATGAGTTATTAGAATCATTGGTTGAAGAAGAAGGTTAGTTTAAAGCGTTACTTTGTATTTATCATTCTAATAAGCGTCAGTAATAATACCATTGGCGCTTTTTTATTGATAAAAGCAAATTCTGCGTCATTAAATGTTTATGCTTAAATTAAGTCACTAAGCAAATTTTTTGGAGAAAACATGCTAGCGCAAATAGAACAATGGATTGATAAAACGAATAGCGAGTATGTTGATCAAAGAATATGTTGTGATACATTTGTTAGCGAATTTGCTGGCTTTTACCCGCATGATTTTTTGAAAACTGCATTTTATGTGGTTGTTGAACACATTCCCAAGCCTGACTTTACTGGTTTACGTGAAATTGGTTTAAGCGATTTTATTGACATGGATGTAGCAGGGATCACCTATAAAAACACTTATTACATATTACCTCATGTTGCGCGTAATTTAAGAGTGCATTTTCATGAGCTGGCTCATGTCGTTCAATGGCGCGAGCTCGGTGCTCACGCTTTTATTATGCGCTACATCAATGAAATCCAAACCTGTGGTTATGATGATGCTCCGCTTGAAAAAATGGCCTATGCACTTGATGCGCACTTTACCAGCAATGGAAATAAATTTAATATTCCTGACTATATTACTCAACAGCTTTAGTTAATAAATATTATAAAAGGAATTTATATGTCGCGCTTTGTGCTCTATTTACTAGCTTTATCTGCCCTTGATGTAAAGGCAGCCGATTTTAATCATGATATTGTCAACGCATTGATACACAGAACAACGCAACAAGTAACTTACGATGGCGCCTATCATAGGCTTGAATACCCTGGTGGCGATGTACCCGCTAATATTGGTGTATGTACCGATGTTATAATTCGATCCTATCGACAGCTTGGTATTGATTTGCAAAAGTTAGTACATGAAGACATGCAGGCCAATTTTCGCGCATATCCTTCTAAGCGTATTTGGGGATTAACCAAGCCAGATAAAAACATTGATCATCGACGTGTACCTAACTTACAGGTTTACTTTGAGCGCCATGCTCAAGTGTTAACTAAATCGCTTAATGCAGCAGATTATAAAACCGGTGACATAGTCACTTGGATGCTGCCAGGCAATTTACCGCACATAGGTATGGTCGTTAATCAAATAGCGCAGGACAGTGGTCACCCGCTTATTGTGCACAATATTGGTCGCGGACCTGAAATGAGCGATATGCTTTTTGCTTATACAATTACGGGTCATTACCGATTTGTACCTGCTGCTTATTCAGAGTAAATAACACGGCTATAATCGCGATTACTTGAGTAATAATTGCAGAAACAGGTAAGTGAATAAAGCGAGCTGTTAGGCATTATACTGTGTGGTTTGCTAGTTACTTTAAATTAATACTGATATCACCATTGGGCTTGCAGCAACACAATAGTATTTCACCATCACGCACAAAGGCTAACGGTTCTTCATTGTAATTGACTTCACCAGAGACAAGCGTAGCACGACACGCACCACAATATCCCTCACGGCACTGGTAAGCGGCATCAATTTTATTCGATTCTAGGCAATGTAAAAGAGAAGGGCAGCCAGCGGCAAAATCAATACGCTGGCTGTTATCTGCAAGCGTAATACTTGCAGTCGTTCTATCAGTCATTATAAATCAAAGTCACCAAATTCATCGGCATCTACTTGTGAATCAATTTGACCAACTAAGTATGAGCTAATTTCGGCCTCTTGAGGAGCAACTTGCACATTATCCGACACTAACCATGAGTTGATCCACGGAATAGGGTTGCTGTTATTTTCAAACTGTGCAGGTAGACCAATCGCGGTCATACGCGCATTGGTAATGTATTCAACGTACTGACATAGAATGTGTTTATTCAAACCAATCATCGAGCCATCTTTGAATAGGTACTCGGCCCATTCTTTCTCTTGCTCTGCGGCTTCAACAAACATCTTAATTGCTTCTTCACGGCATTGTGCGGCAACAATCGCCATTTCAGGGTCATCTTTGCCATCTTGCATGATATTTAAAATATGCTGAGTACCTGAAAGGTGAAGTGCTTCATCACGGGCAATAAGCTTTATAATTTTAGCATTACCTTCCATCAATTCACGCTCTGCAAACGCAAATGAACAGGCAAAGCTCACATAAAAGCGAATAGCTTCAAGGATGTTCACTGACATCATGGCCAGGTACAATTTCTTTTTCAGCTCAAATAAATTAACGACTACGGTTTGGCCATTAATTTCGTGTTTGCCTTCACCGTATAGGTTGTAAAGCGATACAGAATTGATTAGGTCATCATAATAAGTAGTAACGGCATCGGCACGCTCACTAATTTTTTCATTGCTAACAATGTCATCAAAAATGAGTTCAGGTGCTTGAGTTACGTTACGAATAATATGGGTGTACGAACGACTATGAATAGTTTCACTAAACGCCCATGTCTCAATCCATGTTTCTAGCTCAGGAATAGACACAATTGGTAATAGTGCTACGTTAGGCGAACGACCTTGAACACTATCAAGCAACGTTTGGTATTTTAAGTTGCTTAAAAATATATGCTTCTCGTGATCGGGAAGCGCTTGAAAGTCTAAACGGTCTTTACTTACATCAACTTCTTCAGGTCGCCAAAAGAAAGACAATTGTTTTTCAATTAATTTTTCAAAAATAGGGTATTTTTGTTGATCGTAACGTGACACGTTAACGGTTTGACCAAAAAACATTGGCTCTTGCATTTGGTTATTATGATTTCTGCTAAAAGTAGTATAAGACATGTTTATCACTCAAAAAACTATCACTAAAACTATCAGGACAAAGCGGGCAAGGCGCCCGCTTTAAGTTTAACTATTAAATTTTACACGCGCCGCCTGCACAATCATCATCTTCCACTTCTGGAGTGTCTTCTTGAGCATCTGATGCGCCATCGCGGGTATTATGGTAATACAGTGTTTTAACACCTAGCTTGTAGGCACCAAGTAAGTCTTTTAGTAAGACTTTCATAGGTACTCTACCGCCTTCGTATCTGTTTGGATCATAATTAGTATTTGCTGAAATTGTTTGGTCGATAAATTTCTGCATTATGCCTACTAATTGTAAGTAACCATCGTTTGATGGAATATCCCACAGTAATTCATAGTTATCTTTAAGGCGTTCGTACTCAGGGACAACCTGCTTTAAAATACCGTCTTTACTTGCTTTAACACTAATATGGCCACGTGGTGGCTCAATACCATTGGTTGCATTTGAGATTTGCGATGATGTTTCTGATGGCATTAATGCGCTCAGCGTTGAGTTACGCATACCGTGCTCTTTAATGCTGGCACGTAACGTATCCCAATCAAGGTGCAGTGGTTCATCACAAATTTTATCTAAATCACGCTTGTACGTATCTGTTGGCATAATACCTTGTGAGTACGTAGTTTCGTTAAATTTAGGACATGCTCCACGCTCTTTTGCAAGCTCATTAGATGCTTTCATTAAGTAGTACTGAATCGCTTCAAATGTTTTGTGCGTGAGTGCATTTGCGCTGCCATCTGAGTAACGCTTACCGTTTTTAGCTAAGTAGTAAGCGTAGTTAATCACACCTATACCTAGGGTACGACGTCCCATAGTGGCATTTTTTGCCGCCGGTACTGGGTAGTCTTGGAAATCAAGTAAGTTATCTAGTGCACGAACGGCAAGCTCAGCTAACTCTTCTAATTCATCCAGTGACTCAATCGCGCCTAAGTTAAATGCAGACAAGGTACATAAGGCAATTTCACCTTCTTCGTCGTTTACATTACTTAGTGGTTTAGTCGGTAATGCAATTTCTAAACATAAGTTAGATTGACGAATAGGCGCCACTTTCGAGATAAATGGACTATGCGTATTACAGTGGTCAACATTTTGTAAGTAAATACGACCGGTGCTGGCACGTTCTTGAGCAAACATAGAAAACAGTTCAATGGCTTTAATACGTTTTTTACGAATTGACTCGTCTTGCTCATACTTTACATAAAGTGCATCAAATTCATCTTGATCTTCAAAGAATGCATCGTAAAGGCCCGGCACGTCTGATGGACTGAATAAGGTAATGTAATCGTCTTTAATTAAACGCGAATACATTAGTTTATTAAACTGCACACCGTAGTCTAGGTGACGTACGCGGTTATCATCAACACCACGGTTGTTTTTAAGTACCAGTAGGTTTTCTACTTCTAAATGCCAAAGCGGGTAGAATAAAGTAGCGGCTCCGCCACGTACACCGCCTTGCGAACAGCTTTTAACGGCTGTTTGAAAATGCTTATAAAACGGAATACAGCCAGTGTGGTACGCTTCGCCATTGCGAATAGGGCTACCTAATGCACGAATACGTCCGGCATTAATACCAATACCAGCACGTTGAGAAACGTATTTAACAATCGCTGATGATGTCGCATTAATTGAATCTAAGCTGTCACCACACTCAATCAGTACACATGAGCTGAACTGACGTGTTGGCGTACGTACACCCGACATAATTGGCGTAGGTAAAGAAATTTTAAATAATGAAACCGCATCGTAAAAACGTTTGATGTAATCAATACGCGTATCACGTGGATAATCTGAGAATAAGCTTGCCGCTACTAAGATGTATAAAAACTGTGCGCTTTCGTAAATTTCACCGGTAACACGGTTTTGAACTAGGTATTTACCTTCAAGCTGTTTCACGGCTGCATAGCTAAAGTTAAGATCGCGTGAATGATCTAAGTAAGCATCTAGTTCATCAAGTTCTTGCTCTGTGTAATCAACAAGCAAATGTGCGTCGTAGCGTTTTTGTTCAACCATGTTGGTAACGTGGTCAAAAAGACGCGGTGGCTCAAATTGGCCATACGCTTTTTTACGTAAATGGAATACAGCTAAACGAGCAGCAAGATACTGATAATCAGGTGATTCTTTTGAGATCTGATCCGCAGCGGCTTTAATAATCGTTTCGTGGATGTCTTTAGTACGAATACCGTCATAAAATTGAATATGCGATTTAAGTTCAACTTGTGAAACCGAAACGTTATTTAAACCTTCGGCGGCCCATTCAATAACGCGATGGATCTTATCAAGATCGAGTGGCTCTTTACGACCGTCACGTTTGCTTACAGATAACTGTTGGTTCATAGCTTTGCCTGTATTCCTTGGGAATTAAATATTTTTGACCAATGCGTGCACCTAAAAAAGCGCAGTGCCTATTCGTTTATTGTTATTTTCACCGGTTTGGTGAATTTAATTGAATAACATTTAGCCACAATATCTGGTGTTGTTCAAATTAGAGATCACAAGATAGTGTGGTCTGGTATCTTTTGCAAGGGACAGAAACCGCTCTCATTGTGGATAACGTTGGGATAACGTAATTGTGTTAGTAGGCATTAACCTTTGATCAATCGGTTAAGTTGAAATTTGTAAAAATCAACTAAGGAAAGATTAAATTTACGCTTTTTTAAAATAAATTTTGTCTGCTTTTTTTATCATCAAGCTTTGCGTAAAAACTAACACAATCACAATATGTAGTGTTTATTAATTAACATGGCACTATATGTGGTTAAATGCATCTATAGGACTGTGCCAATTAAAATCCGCATTCCAAGCCAATGCCTCGTCAACACTCGGTACATATCCCCATAGTGCGGTTGCGGTGTGCATATTGGCTGCTTTACCTGCTTGAATGTCACGCTGCGCATCACCTATATATAGGCAGCGCGAAGGATCAACACTCATTTGCTCAGCGCAATACAGTAAAGGAAGGGGTGAGGGCTTAGATTCAGCTAAGGTATCACCGCTTATCACAATACGTGCATTTTTTAATGCAGGAATCGCCTTGACTAAAGGATCAGTTAAAAATCCGGGCTTATTAGTCATAATTCCCCAGGGTATTGCTTTGTTATCAAGTGCGATTAGTAATTGCTCTATTCCTACAAAACATCGAGTATGGGTGGCAATATTGGCAGCGTATTGCGTGACTAGCTCATGTAAAAGTTGCTCTTGCGGCTGTTGTGCCCAGCTTTCTTTAAAACCAGCAGCCAATAAAGCGGCAGCACCGTTTGAAGCCGCGGGGCGATATATATCACTGCCCACTTGGGGCTGTTGATGATTTTGCAGCACGGTGTTTAGTGCGGCGCCTAAATCATCAGCGGTATCGAGTAAAGTGCCATCTAAGTCAAACAGCAATGCTTGATATTCCATTGGGACAATGGGGGTTTGAGAGCTTGCCATTACGCTAACTTCTCAAAATGCAGCATATAATTTACGCTTACATCATCATTCATTGTGTATTGCTTAGAAAGCGGGTTGTAACTTAAACCAGCACTGGCACGTACTTTTAAGCCAGCTTGCTCTGCCCATGCAATTAATTGTGCAGGTTTAATAAACTTTTTATGGTCATGGGTACCCTCTGGGACCATTTTTAACAGTTTTTCTGCACCGACAATAGCGTATAAGTAAGCTTTTGGGGTTTTATTAAGAGTAGAGAAAAAAACATCAGCCCCAGGTTTTGCTAATTTAGCCACCGCATGAATAATAGAAGCAGGGTCGGGGACGTGCTCTAACATTTCCATACAAGTGATCACATCAAAGCGCTCAGGGTGCTCATCTGCAAACTGCTCTGCAGGTACTTTTATATACTCAACGGGGACACTTGTTTCTAAGCTGTGTAACTTGGCGACAGTTAAAGGCTCTTGCCCCATATCGATACCTGTTACGTTTGCGCCCATTCGCGCCATGCTGTGACTTAAAATGCCACCACCACATCCTACATCTAGGGTTTCTTTATCAAATAATCCTTTGGTTTTGTCTGCGATGAAATCTAATCGTAATGGATTAATTTCGTGAAGCGGCTTAAATTCGCCTTCTAAATCCCACCAACGTTCTGCGATGGCTTCAAACTTTGCTATTTCTGCGTTATCTACATTTTGATGTTCGGTCATAAAATACTTCCTCGTCAATCTGAGGCCATTATATAGGCCTAAATTGATAAATCGCAAAGTTTTGCGCCTGTAAATTAAAATTAATTGTGATAGCATGGTTACTTAGAAATAATAACAAACACTCTTAATACCTAATACTGGGTTGTTAAGAGCTGATACTGAAGGAATGTGATATCAAATGACTGATCTCGCCAATGAAATTCTGCCAGTCAATATTGAAGACGAGTTAAAAAACTCCTACTTAGATTACGCCATGAGTGTAATTGTAGGACGTGCATTACCAGACGTACGTGACGGTTTAAAACCTGTTCACCGCCGCGTTTTGTTTGCAATGAACGAGCTTAGTAATGACTGGAACAAGCCTTACAAAAAATCGGCCCGTGTGGTCGGTGACGTAATCGGTAAATACCACCCACACGGCGACAGTGCAGTTTATGACACCATCGTACGTATGGCTCAGCCATTCTCACTGCGTTACATGCTAGTAGATGGTCAGGGTAACTTTGGTTCGGTTGATGGTGATTCAGCAGCGGCAATGCGTTATACAGAAGTACGTATGGCAAAAATGTCGCACGAATTATTAGCCGATCTTGAAAAAGAAACGGTTGATTTTGTGCCTAACTACGATGGCACAGAGCAAATTCCTGATGTGTTACCCACTAAAATACCTAACCTATTAGTTAATGGTTCATCAGGTATTGCGGTTGGTATGGCAACAAATATTCCGCCACATAACTTAACAGAAGTCGTGAATGGCTGTTTAGCGCTTATTCAAAACCCTGAATTGACCATTACTGAGTTAATGGATTACATTCCTGGGCCTGATTTCCCAACTGCGGCGATTATTAACGGTAAAAAAGGCATTGAACAAGCTTATCAAACCGGTCGTGGTAAAGTGTACATGCGTGCGCGTGCTGACATCGAAACCGATGAAAAGACGGGTCGCGAAACCATTATTGTTCATGAAATCCCTTACCAAGTTAACAAAGCACGTTTGATTGAAAAAATCGCCGAGCTAGTTAAAGATAAAAAAATTGAAGGGATCAGCGCATTACGTGATGAATCAGATAAAGACGGTATGCGTATCGTTATCGAGATCAAACGTGGTGACGTAGGTGAAGTTATTTTAAACAACCTTTATTCACAAACTCAGTTACAAACAGTGTTTGGTATGAATATGGTTGCGTTAATTAATAACCAACCTAAGTGTTTCAACTTAAAAGAAATGCTTGAAGAATTTATTATCCACCGCCGTGAAGTTGTTACCCGTCGTACGGTATTTGATTTACGCAAAGCCCGCGACCGTGCGCATACGCTAGAAGGTTTAGCGATTGCACTGGCTAACATTGACCCAATTATCGAACTTATCCGTAAGTCGCCAACACCTGCTGAGGCAAAAGTTGCATTAACAGCGCGTCCATGGGAATTAGGTAATGTTAAAGCCATGCTTGATAAAGCAGGCGAAGACAACGTAGCACGCCCAGATTGGTTAGCAAGCGAGCTTGGTATTCGTGATGGTCAGTACTATATTTCTGAGCAACAAGCTCAAGCAATATTAGACTTACGTTTACACAAACTTACTGGTCTTGAACACGAAAAAATTCTTACCGAATATCAATCATTACTTGAGTTGATTGCCGAGTTATTATTCATTTTGGCAAATCCAGAGCGTTTAATGGAAGTTATTCGTGATGAGCTCGTTGAAATTAAAGAGCAATATGGTGATGAGCGCCGCACTGAAATAAATGCTGCAGCACACGATATAAGCCTTGAAGATTTAATCAACGAAGAAAACGTAGTTGTTACGCTTTCACATGAAGGGTACGTTAAGTATCAAGCATTAACTGATTACGAAGCGCAGCGTCGTGGTGGTAAAGGTAAATCAGCAACTAAGATGAAAGATGAAGATTTCATTGAACGTTTATTGGTTGCCAATACGCACGATACTATTCTTTGTTTCTCTACAGCGGGTCGTTTATATTGGCTTAAAGTATACCAGTTGCCACTTGCCAGTCGTGCAGCGCGCGGTAAGCCAATTGTTAACTTATTACCACTTGAAGCAGATGAACGTATTACTGCAATCCTGCCAGTACGCGATTATGAAGATGATAAATACATCTTTATGGCTACGGCGTTCGGTACGGTTAAGAAAACGCCATTAACGGCATACAGTCGTCAACGTGCAAGCGGTATTATTGCGGTTAACTTAAACGAAGGTGATAGCTTAATCGGTGTTGATATTACCGATGGCAGCAACGAAATTATGTTGTTCACTGATGCGGGTAAAGTTGTTCGCTTTAAAGAAGCTGAAGAAACAGCTGTTGTTGATGAAAATGGTAACCCTGTTCTTGATGAAGAAGGTAAGCCTGAAATCCGTTTCAAAGGTGTACGTCCTATGGGCCGTACTGCAACGGGTGTTCGTGGTATTAAGATGCCAGACGATCAGCGTGTTGTATCACTTATTGTACCAAAGAATGATGGTGCAATATTAACAGTGACAGAAAATGGCTACGGCAAGCGTACCCAACTTGAAGATTACCCATCTAAGAGTCGTGCAACTCAAGGTGTTGTATCAATCAAAGTGAGTGAGCGTAACGGTGCTGTTGTTGGTGCTGTACAGGTTGATGACAACGACGAAATAATGATTATTTCGAATCGTGGTACCTTAGTACGTACTCGCGTTAATGAAGTTTCTACGGTTGGACGTAACACCCAAGGTGTTATTTTGATCAGAACTATTGACGAAGAGCAAGTAGTTGGTTTACAACGTATAGAAGAGATTGAAGTGACTGAAAGTGACTTGGTTGATATCGAAGACGTTGAAACAGTAGATACAGTTATTGATGAAGTGGCGGATGACAATCCTCCTTCAGAATAATTAGATTGAAAAAAGCGGCCTTGGCCGCTTTTTTTATATGGTTGAAAAAAACTAAAGACACTTGAATTAGTTTAATTCAAGTTAAACAGTAAATTACTGGAATGAGGAAAAGGTAATGAGTATTTATAATTTTTGTGCGGGTCCTGCAATGTTACCACCGGCTGTAATGCAAAAAGCACAAAAAGAGTTTTTAGACTGGCAAGGGCTTGGCGTTTCAGTAATGGAAATGAGCCATCGCAGTAAAGAATTTTTAGCATTAACGGCGAAGTGTGAAGCTAGTCTGCGTCGTTTAATGAATATTAGTGATGAGTTTGAAGTGCTATTTATGCACGGTGGTGGTCGAGGTCAATTCAGTGCCGTGCCTTTAAACCTCCACGTTGATGGAAAAAAGGCGGTGTATTGTGAAAATGGCGTTTGGTCAAAAAGTGCAACTAGCGAAGCCGATAAGTTCACTCAAACCCACGCTATTGATGTACGTAATGATGATAACGGTTTATTTTCTATCAAGCAGGTAGCCGATTGGGTTTTACCAGCCGATGCTGCATATATTCATTACTGCCCCAATGAAACAGTAGATGGCCTAGAGATTTTTGATGTACCACGTCACCCAACGGCGCCAATTGTTGCTGATATGTCGTCGACTATTTTATCGCGCGAAATTGACGTTAATCAATTTGACTTAATCTACGCTGGTGCGCAAAAAAATATCGGTCCATCGGGCATTGCTATTGTGATTGTTCGCAAAACGCTACTTGAGCGTGAAGGGCTAGCTAAGCCGGGTATTTTAGATTATGCCCTTGAAGCAAAACAAGGTAGCATGTTCAATACCCCACCTACATTTGCATGGTATTTAGCAGCTGAAGTATTTGCATGGCTTGAACAAAATGGCGGTGTAAAAGCCATGGAAGCACATAATATTGCGAAAGCGCAGCTGCTTTATGATTTTATTGATGATTCAGATTTTTATACCAATAAAGTAGCGAAGCATTGCCGTTCACGTATGAATGTGCCATTTTGGCTGGTTGATGAAAGCTTAAATGATAAGTTTGTAAAAGAGTCAAAAGAAGCAGGCTTGTTAGCGCTTGAAGGTCATCGTATTGTTGGCGGGATGCGTGCCAGTATTTATAACGCGATGCCATTGGAAGGCGTACAAGCCCTAGTTGATTTTATGGCTAACTTCGCCAAGGAGAATAGTTAATGGAGCAACTTTCTTTAGCGCCTATTTCACAGGTTAATGGCAGTGTTACTCTGCCTGGTTCGAAAAGCTTGTCAAATCGCATTCTATTATTGGCTGCACTATCAAACGGCACTACGGTTGTAGAAAACTTATTAGACAGTGATGATATTCGTCATATGTTGGGCGCCTTAGCGCAGCTCGGTGTGAATGTGACACTTAATGATGAGCGAACCATCGCGACCGTAGAAGGTGTAGGTGGCGTATTTAAAACGCCAACTGAACCACTGTTTTTAGGTAATGCAGGTACAGCATACCGTCCGTTAACGGCAGTGCTTGCAGCGATTGCTGGGGAGTATGAGTTAATTGGTGAGCCACGTATGGAAGAGCGCCCTATAGGGCATTTAGTTGATGCTTTACAAGCGCTCGGGGGTGATGTTAGTTATTTAAAAAATAAAGATTACCCGCCACTTAAAATTATCGGTGGGCAAATAGCCGGCGGTGAGGTCGAAATTGACGGCAGTATTTCAAGTCAATTTTTAACGGCGCTGCTCATGGCTGCGCCGTTATTTAAAGGCGATACACACATTAAAATTAAAGGCACCTTAGTCTCTAAGCCTTATATTGATATTACTCTGGATGTGATGGCGCGCTTTGGTGTAACTGTTGAGCATGATAATTACACCACGTTCTTCGTTAAAGGTGCTCAGCAATACCAAGCGGTTGAGCGCATAATGGTTGAAGGTGATGCTTCATCGGCTTCTTATTTTATTGCTGCTGCAGCAATTGCCGGTGGCGAAATAGAAATTAAAGGCGTTGGCGCTAAATCAGTTCAAGGTGATATTGGCTTTGCTAAAGTGATGGAGCAGGTTGGTGCCAAAATTGATTGGTATGACGAGCGTTTAGTTGTTCGTAAAGGCGAGCTTAACGGTATCGATATAGATGCTAATGCGATACCTGATGCTGCAATGACCTTGGCGACTGTTGCCTTGTTTGCTAAAGGGCCAACCGCTATTCGTAATATTTATAACTGGCGGGTAAAAGAAACTGATCGTTTACATGCAATGGCCACCGAGCTTAGAAAAGTAGGGGCTGAAGTGGTTGAAGGGCACGACTTTATTGAGATCACACCGCCAAAGCAATTTAATAATGTGGCTGTAGATACCTACGACGATCACCGTATTGCCATGTGCTTTGCAATGGTAGCGGTAGGGGGTAAGCCCATAACGATTAACGATCCGGCCTGTACTTATAAGACATTCCCAACATTTTTCAAAGTGTTAGCATCTGTCAGTAAATAGGCTATTTATAAGTATTTATAAAAAGTTACATACTAAAAGCGGATAATCTTTATTAATTGGCGTATAATGTGGCGGTTTATTTTGGTGTGCATTGAAGGAGGTTTTAAATGCCGGCGTTATTAATGCCCGTAATCACCGTAGATGGCCCAAGTGGTTCTGGTAAAGGAACTGTTTGTCGCCTATTGGCTGAAAAATTAGGCTGGGATGTGTTAGATAGCGGAGCAATTTATCGCGTACTATCACTTGCAGCACTTCATCACCAAATTGCGTTAGATAACGAAGAAGCACTTGTCCCACTAGCTGCAAATCTTGATGTGCAGTTTTTGATAGACAGTGACACTAATGCAGGAAAGATTATTTTAGAAGGCGAAGATGTCACCACCACTATTCGAAATGAAGAAGTGGGTGCTGCAGCGTCGAAAGTGGCCGCATTGCCGCGTGTTCGAGAAGCGTTGCTTCGCCGCCAGCGTGCGTTTAGAACAGAAAACGGTTTAATTGCCGATGGCCGCGATATGGGCACTGTGGTATTTCCAGATGCGCCATTAAAGATATTTCTAACCGCAAGTGCAGAAGAACGTGCTCGCAGACGTTTTGTTGAGTTGAATGAGCGCGGGCTTGATGTTACACTAAGTGGTCTATTACAGGACATTCAAGCACGTGATGATCGCGATATGAATCGCGCCGTTGCGCCGCTTGTACCTGCAGAGGATGCGATTGAGCTTGATACTAGCGAACTCAACGCACAGCAAGTCTTTGATAAAGTTATAACTTTATTAGATGCGAGCATCTCAGAAGGTAAGCTTCCTAAACGAAGCTAAATACATTTTATGCACCAGCAGGATGCCAGTGCTATTTTAACAACCCCATGCAGCATGGTTGCTTATTGGTATTAATATATGAGACGTATATTCGTATGTCAGAAAATTTTGCGCAGTTATTTGAAGAAAGCTTAAAGGGTTTTGAAGCAGAGCAAGGCTCTATCGTTAAAGGTACAGTAATCTCAATCGAGAACAACATTGTACTTGTAGATGCTGGTCTTAAATCAGAAAGTGCTATCCCTGCAGAGCAGTTCAAAAATGCTGCTGGTGAACTAGAAGTTGCTGTTGGCGACGAAGTAGATGTTGCACTAGATGCAATCGAAGACGGTTTTGGTGAAACTATCCTTTCTCGTGAGAAAGCGAAGCGTCACGAAGCGTGGATCCGTCTTGAGAAAGCATGTGAAGAGCAAGAGACTGTTACTGGTGTTATCAACGGTAAAGTTAAAGGCGGTTTCACTGTTGAAGTTGATTCAATCCGTGCTTTCCTACCTGGTTCACTTGTTGATGTTCGTCCAGTACGTGACACAACTCACCTTGAAGGCAAAGAGCTTGAATTTAAAGTAATCAAGCTTGATCAAAAACGTAACAACGTTGTTGTTTCACGTCGTGCAGTTATCGAATCAGAAAACTCACAAGAACGTGAAGAGCTTCTTGCTAACCTTGTTGAAGGTCAAGAAGTTAAAGGTATCGTTAAGAACCTTACTGACTACGGTGCATTCGTTGACCTTGGTGGTGTTGATGGTCTACTACACATTACTGATATGGCGTGGAAGCGTGTTAAACACCCTTCAGAAATCGTTAATGTTGGCGACGAAATCGCAGTTAAAGTTCTTAAATTCGACAAAGATAAAACTCGTGTATCTCTAGGCCTTAAACAGCTTGGCGAAGATCCATGGGCAGCTATCGCTGGTCGTTACCCAGAAGGTTCTAAACTTTCTGGTCGTGTAACTAACCTTACTGATTACGGTTGCTTCGTAGAAATCGAAGAAGGCGTTGAAGGTCTAGTACACGTTTCTGAAATGGATTGGACTAACAAGAACATCCACCCTTCAAAAGTTGTATCACTAGGTGACACTGTTGAAGTTATGGTTCTTGAAATCGACGAAGAACGTCGTCGTATTTCTCTTGGTCTTAAGCAATGTATTGCTAATCCTTGGCAGGAATTTGCTCGTCTACAAAACAAAGGCGACCAAGTTACTGGTAAGATCAAATCAATCACTGACTTCGGTATCTTTATCGGTCTTGACGGTGGTATTGATGGTCTTGTACACCTTTCAGACATTTCTTGGAACACACCTGGCGAAGAAGCTGTACGTGAATTCAAGAAAGGCGACGAAATCACTGCTATCGTATTGCAAGTTGACCCAGAGCGTGAACGTATCTCTCTAGGTGTTAAGCAAATCGAAGCTGACCCATTCAATAACTACCTTGATGCAAACAAAAAAGGTGCTATTGTTAAAGGTAAAGTGACTGAAGTTGATGCGAAAGGCGCAACTGTTGAACTTATCGAAGGCGTTGAAGGTTACATCCGTGTAGCTGATATCGCTCAAGAGCGCGTTGAAGATGCAACTACTGTTGTTTCTGTAGGCGACGAGATTGAAGTTAAATACGTTGGTGTTGATCGTAAGAACCGCACTTTAAGCTTATCTGTTAAAGCTCTTTTCGAAGCAGAAGAGAAAGAAGTACTAGAGAAGCTTAAGAAAGAAGAGCCAGTGTTTGAAAACGCAATGGCAGCTGCTTTCGCAAATGCACAAAAAGACTAATTAATTATAGTCTTTTAATTGGAAGGGCAGTTTATGCCCTTCCACTATTTCTTTTTAAGGAAACGCTATGACTAAGTCAGAACTGATAGAAACACTTGCTGAACAACATTCACATATTCCTGTGAAAGATGTTGAGAACGCTGTTAAAGAAATTCTTGAACAAATGGCCGGCTCATTATCTTCTTCAGATCGTATTGAGATCCGAGGTTTTGGAAGTTTCTCTTTGCATTACCGTGCGCCTCGTACAGGCCGTAACCCTAAAACAGGTGAAACTGTAGAGTTAGATGGTAAGCATGTACCTCATTTTAAACCAGGCAAAGAACTACGTGACCGTGTAAACGAGAGCATTGCTTAGTAAACTTATTGGAGTAGTTACTTGTTCAAGGTATTAAAAATTATTCTGGCGGCACTTTTTTTAATTGGTGCGTTTGTATTGGGTTCTCAAAATCCACAATTAACACAAATTAACTACATAATAGCCAGTAATACATTACCTTTAGCCGTTATAATAAGTATCTGCTTTTTGCTAGGTGTTGTAGTGGGTTGTTTTGTGAGTTTTAAATTGTTCACGCAATTAAAGTGGCAAAATTACCGTTTAAAAAAGCAATTAACGCCTGAAAAAGATAATAAAAAGCGTATTGCCAACAAAGACACCTAATTATGATTGAGCTGTTGTTTTTACTGCTTCCCGTTGCTGCCGGTTATGGTTGGATCATGGGGAAAAACAGTGCAAAAAATCAGGCTCATCAGTTTAATCGTCAAATTACTTCTGAGTACAGTAAAGGCTTAAAGTTTTTACTGGATAGAGAAGAAGATCAGGGGCTTGAGCATTTAATTAATTTGCTCGAAGTAGCTGCTGACTCTGTTGAACATTATTCAACACTGGCCACCATGTTTCGCCGTCGTGGTGAGCTCGACCGCGCAATAAAAATTCACGAACTACTGCTAAAACACCCAAGTCTTAACGAAAAACAAGCCGCAAATAGCCGTTTAGAACTAGCCGAAGATTATATTATGGCTGGCTTATTAGACAGCGCAGAAGAACATTTAATATGGCTGGTAAAAAATAGCCATGCAGATGCACTCGATCCTATCATTTCTTTATATTCACAAACCCGTGAATGGGAAAAAGGCATTAATATGTTTGAAGCGCATACTGAGCTTTTTTCAAAAGAACAACACTTTAAAGCCATCGCTAATTTTTACTGTGAGCATGCCATTGCCAGTAATAACCCACAACTTATGCGTAAAGCCATTAGCTTAAACTTTAAAACAATTAGGCCTTTATATGAGTTTGGACTGTCAGCTTACACCAAAGAAGATTACGTAAAAGCAATTTACTATTGGCGAGAATTAATCTGCCAATTTACTTTTTTTGCGCCATTGTTTATTGAAAAGTTAGCTCACAGCTATAAGCAATTAAAATTAACTCACCAATTTCATGAACTCATTACTGAGTTACTAGAAAAGGGTGGGGTGATGATAAAAATACAGCATTGCCAAGCCTTGCTTGAGCAAGGACACACTGAACAAGCCTTTGAATTTTTGACTGATAATTTAAAACGTCAACCCACTATTCGTGGCTTTAGTTTTTTATTACAGTTAATGAGTACAGAAAATAAAAATACAAAAGACGTGCTTAATCAAATCGATAAACTTGTTACTTCTTACATTGCCACTAAACCTGACTTTCAATGTCAGCATTGTGGCTTTACTAGCTACACCATTTATTGGAATTGCCCTTCATGTAAACACTGGGAAACCATTGTGCCTAGCAGAGGCTTAGACGGATTTTAATCTTTATACTTTTCGCTCACTAGTAGGATAGTTATGTCTTTCGAAAAATCAAAAAAAATTCTTATCGCGCTTGATTATGATGATCAGCAAACTGCTTTAGCATTTGTAAAACAGTTATCACCAGATACCTGTCGATTAAAAGTGGGCAAAGAAATGTTTACTTATTTTGGTCCTGCATTTGTTAAAGAATTGGTCGATTTAGGTTTTGATGTATTTTTAGATTTAAAGTTTCACGATATTCCAAACACCGTTGCTAAAGCGGTGACTGCTGCGGCTAAAATGGGTGTATGGATGGTCAATGTACATGCATCGGGCGGTTATGAAATGATGCATAAAGCTAAACAAGCACTCGAGCAGTTTGGCGATAAAGCGCCATTACTGATTGCGGTAACTGTATTAACCAGCATGGACGAAGCTGAACTTGAGCGTTTAGGTATAACTAAATCACCCCAAGAGCAAGTTATGCATTTAGCTAAATTAACAAAGCAAGCAGGACTTGACGGTGTTGTTTGTTCCGCGCAAGAAGCGAAAAGTTTAAAGGCTGCTTTAGGGAAAGAGTTTAAATTAGTTACGCCAGGTATTCGCCCAGCGGGAAGTGATGCAGGCGATCAAAAACGTATTATGACACCTAAAGAAGCGATTGAAGCGGGTAGTGACTATTTAGTGATTGGGCGTCCGATCACTCAGGCACAAAACCCTGTAAAAGTACTAAATGATGTAAATGAATCAATAGCTTAAATTAAAAATTAGCATAATTGAGTGTAGTTCCTTACAACTGCTTTTCTTTGTGCTACATTTAAATTATGGGTGTGCAGTGAGGGATTTGCTTTGCGTATAATAATATTTTTAGTTGTAATTATCATTAGTGGCTTTGCTGTTAATAAATATGTTTTTTCAACTAAAATGTATGATGATGTTTCAAACGTTACTGACTTGGTATCTGGTTACCCCGTTGATTTATTCAAGTTTAAAAAAATTGCTCAAAATTATGCCCAGCATCTGTGTTACACCAATGAAGGTGTGTTAGCAGGAATAGATGTTAGCAGCAGAGACTGTGTTGCGACACATGATGAAATGCAAAATGAGTGTACAGAAAAAGTTTTTAGGCTAGCGCCGTTAAATCTAGATTCTAAAAAAGAATTAATTGAATACTCAAATGAATATTCTCGCTGTACCTTACCTTATAAAAATATTAGGTTATAAATTTCAGATACTAAAAAGCCACTTAGGTTTAAAACTTAAGTGGCTTTTTATTTAATTATTTTAAACGAATAGACTTAGCTTCAATATCAATTAAGCCTTGTTTAAATAAACCGCCAATGGCTTTTTTGTAATTTGCTTTGCTGGTCGAAAACACTTTTTTAATTAATTCAGGATCAGACTTATCGCCTATGGCTAAAATGCCACCCTCATCCTTTAGTTTTTCCATTATTTTTTCACCAAGCTCGCTTACTTTACCCATGCCTGGTTTTTCAAGTATGACGTCAATTTTTCCGTCTTCACGTACTTTTTGAATAAATCCTTTTAGCTTTTGACCAACAAACAGGTTTTTAAACACCATGTTATAAAACACGACGCCAAAATGGGACTCTTCAATAAGCACCTTGTAACCAATATCAGTTTTGCCTGCAACAATTAAGTCAACTTCTTGTAAGTGACTATACTGAGGCTCATCTTTTGATAAAAAACGGTTAAAGTTAGTTGAGGCACAAATACGCTGACTGGCGTTATCAAGATATAAACGCACTAAATATGAGTAGCCTTCTTGCATACGTGGTTTTTGTTCATTAAACGGTGCGAGTACGTCTTTTTCTAAGCCCCAATCTAAAAACGCGCCTATGCTGTTTATTTCTTTTACACGCAGTAGGGCATATTCACCCACTTGAGCATGCGGCTTTCTAGTTGTGGCTGTTGGCAGGTTTGCATTATCTAAAAATGTGAATACACTGATGCTATCGCCGGCTTCAAGCTCATGTTTTATTTCATGTTTAGGTAAAAAAACTTCACCTAAGTCGTGCCCATCTAAATAGGCACCTTCGTTGCTGACTTCTTTAACAAAAAGGGTTTGGGTGGTTCCTAGGTAACTCATAATTATTCCTGCTCAGGCTTTTTTTTACGACGCATCGGGGTATCACCATCAATATTAAGAGGTGCTTTAATTGGGGCCGTTGGCTTTTTCGGTTTTGCTTTTCGTTTTGGCTGTGGCTTATTCGCGGTCACTGCTTTTTTAGTCGGTTTAATTGGCGCTACTTTTTTCTCTTTAATACCTTTAAATTTCGCTTTTAAACCCTCAACAGCAGCAAACGATAATTCATCATTTAAAAATGATTTTATTGCCAAGTAACTTGCCCAATCTTTAGGGCCCACAAGTGATAATGCGTTACCTTTAAAACCAGCACGACCAGTTCTACCAATACGATGAACGTATTCTTCTGCGTGTTTTGGTAAATCAAAGTTAATAACATGGGTAACACTGAGTAAATCTAAACCGCGCGAAGCAACATCTGTAGTAATTAAAATTTTAAAGTTTTCACGGCTAAACGCATCCATAATATCAAGGCGCTTACTTTGAGTTAAATCCCCAGCTAATGCGACAGATTTAAAGCCTTTACTATTTAATGATTCACTTAAACGGCTGGTATCAGCTCGTGTGGCAGTAAATATAATGCACTGGCCAACGTTATCTTGATTTAAAAAGTGCTCAAGCAGTGCTTCTTTATGATCAAGATGGTCAGCTAAATACAGTGTTTGTTTAATATCACTGTGTTGCTCATTGGCTGCACTGAGCATAATCTGTTTTGGTTTTTTTAATAAATTACGCGATAACGCATCAACTTGAGCATGATCTAATGTCGCCGAAAACAACAAAGTTTGACGAAGACGATGATCGGCCAGTTCATTAATTAATTTAAGTTGATCGGTAAAACCTAAATCTAAAATACGGTCAGCTTCATCAAATATAAGTAACTCTAGGCCACTTAATTGTAATGAACGTTGCTTTAAATGATCGGCTAAACGCCCCGGTGTGGCGACCACAAAGTGAGGGTCGTTACGCAGTGCTTTAATTTGGTCGTTAAAATTTTCGCCACCGAGGATTTTAACGGCCTTTATGTTGGTACCGGCAATAAGTAATCGAAGTTGAGTAAAAACTTGGGTCGCAAGCTCACGAGTTGGAGCAACAATAAGTACACGAGGATCACGTTTACTGAGTGCTTTTTGTTTCATTACACGCTGCACAGCCGGTAATAAAAACGCTAAAGTTTTGCCTGACCCAGTTTTTGACTGAGCGAAAATGTCATGTCCCGCCAGCGCCGTTGGCACAGCATGGGCTTGAATATCTGTAGGCTGGGTGATCCCTTGGTGCGCTAATTGTGTTTCTAGGCGAGTATCAATCCCAAGTTCAGTAAAGTGCAATGTATGTTTCTCCAATATGAGCAAGTCTGTATAAATTTATCAGCGCATTATAGCCCACTGAGCTACTGCGCTAACAGTAAAAAGCGCATTATCATCCATTTTTTTGCATTTAAATAAAAAAAGCGTAAAATACGCGCCCCATATGCGCCGGATTTACGATTCGGTAAACGCCCCTTGCGGGTTTTAAAAGCAAAATAGGAATACCATGACTGCTGTCCATAAAGATAATGTAACCAGCGAACACTTTGTTGTGTGCGCTCTGTATAAATTTGTTTCTCTACCGGATTTTGAAGCACTTCGCCAACCTTTACTTAATGTAATGGAGCAAAACGAAGTACGAGGCACTTTATTAATTGCCGCAGAGGGGATTAACGGTACTGTCTCTGCAAAACGTGAAGGCATAGATAATTTACTTGCGTGGTTAGACACCCAACCAAATTTAGACAACATTGTTACCAAAGAATCATTTGATGACGAATGCCCGTTTTACCGCACAAAAGTTAAGCTGAAAAAAGAAATTGTGACTATGGGTGTTGAAGGCGTAGACCCATTAAAAGTAGTGGGCAGTTATGTTAAGCCACATGAATGGAATGCCCTTATTTCTGATCCAGAGGTGATCCTTGTTGATACCCGTAATGATTACGAAATTGAAATTGGTACGTTTCAAAACGCAGTAGACCCAAACACTAAAACGTTCCGTGAATTTCCTCAGTGGGCCAAAGAAAACCTAGACCCATCAAAACATAAAAAAGTAGCCATGTTTTGTACTGGTGGTATTCGCTGTGAAAAATCAACAGCCTATATGAAAGAGCAAGGTTTTGATGAGGTATATCACCTTGAAGGCGGCATATTAAAATACCTAGAAGAAGTGCCAAAAGAAGAAACCATGTGGGAAGGCGAGTGTTTTGTATTTGATAACCGTGTAGCGGTAAATCATGACTTACAAAAAGGCTCATACGATCAGTGTCATGCATGTCGCATGCCTATCACAGAAGAAGAAAAGCAAAAGCCAGAATACATGGAAGGGGTGTCGTGTCACCACTGTATTGACAATGTAACCGATGAACAACGCGCTCGCTTTGCAGAGCGCCAAAAGCAAATAGAGCTTGCTCAAGCGCGCGGTGAAGGCCACATTGGTAACGAAGCACAAGCTGTTTTACAACAACGTAAAGAAGCTAAAAAAGCGCAAAAAGACGCACAGCGAAATAAATAAGCGGTACTTTTTGTTTGTACGTTATTAATAAAAACCTCAGTTTCAACTGAGGTTTTTTATTTTATACTCTTTTCACAATTGCTTGTATCTGTAGTAGAGAGCGTGACCTTGTTGGCAGCATTGACGAGCACACATTTTGTGTTTTTATCGAGCTTTTTCTTTTGAATAACGGTAAATTTACCTTCATCAGCAGCATATAGATTATACTGATACGCGGTGTTGCCCCCTTCAAATAAAGCAGTAAATAATCCACCGACTAATCCACCAACAATGGCGCCGCCAATCATTTCTTCTTTATTGCCATCTAAGCTATCTACAAAGCCAAACCCCGCACCAGCAGCTATTCCAGTTCCCACTTCTGAGGAGAGTGTTACTTTTTGTATTGATTCAACAGACGCATAATAACGTTTAACAACTTGATTTTGATCTGCCCGATCAATCCCTGGTGATGCACAGCCTGATAGCAAGATCACCATAATTAAACTCTTTTTCATAAATGTTGCCTTTATTAAAAATATTGATGAGCTAAATCATAGTCATAAATGTAATTTAAATATGTGTGGATTTTGTATGCTGCTGTAAAAATATGTAGAGTGGCTAACATGCTTAATTTCAGCTTATTGTTTTGCTAATTTGTCGTACTTAGCTATTTATTGATCATAGAGCTGTTAAACTGCGTAACATAATGCAAATAATAATTAATTAGGGTGATCCTTTGAAATCGCGAATTCTTTTTACCAGCGTATTTTTTTCTTTAATGTCGTTAAGTTTATCTGTAAAGAGTGCCAATGTCGTGGTGGAGCAGGTAGCGATGGAACGTGCTAAAGAGCAAGTTCAGGCTGTCGGTAACGCCGAAGCAATTCATTCGGTTATTTTATATCCGGCTGTGGGCGATAAAGTAACGGCGGTGCATTTTAAACCGGGTGATAGCGTAAAGGCCGGTGATGTGTTACTCGAACTTGATTCACGCAGACAAAAAGCGGCACTTGAAGAGGCAAAAATAAAACTTGCTGACACCCAAAGAACCCTCGCACTTTTAAAGCAAAGCCAAGCAAAAGGGGCTGTGCCACAAAGTGATGTGGATGATGCAAAAACAGTTGTTGAATTAGCAAAAGTGACCCTTACCCAAGCAGAAACAGAATTTGAAGACCGCCAAGTTCGTGCGCCTTTTAACGGCACTATGGGACTTACCGACGTTGAAGTGGGTGACAGAATTACTCCCCAAACGGCGATTGCAAGTATTGATGATACGCGTGCTTTATATATAAACTTTAACGCCCCAGAATCGGCCGTTTATATGCTGCGCAATAAAGGCAATGTAAAAGTATTCCCTTGGCAGTCACAAAATGCTGTAAACGCAAAAATTGCTTATCTAGATTCACGAATAGACCCACAAACCCGCACCTTACGTGTAAAAGCGGAGCTTGAAAACCTGCAGCAAAAGTTCTTACCCGGCATGAGTTTTCGTGTTCATATTGAAGTAGAAGGGCAACGTTTTGCTGCTGTACCTGAGGCGGCATTACTGTGGGGAGCAACAGGCCCTTACGTTTGGACAAGTGTTGATAAAAAAGCCACTCGAATTGATGTGAAAATTGAACAGCGCCTTGCTGGTCGTTTATTAGTTTCGGGGGCTTTAAAAGAACAAGATAACTTAGTGGTAGAGGGCGTACAACGCTTACGTGCGAACCAAGAGCTAAGCTTCTCAGCGCCAATCGCTAATACGCAGGAGTAGCCATGAAACAGCAACCTATGATGCAAGACTTGCCATCAATGGCTATTCGCCGCCCAGTGCTTATTGTGGTACTGAATTTACTGATTATTATTGCCGGAATTGCCGCCATAGCTGGCGTAGAAGTTCGAGAGCTTCCAGATGTAGACAGACCCCGTATTACTGTATCAGCCTCGTTCCCTGGTGGTTCACCTGAAACCGTTGATACCGAAGTTACCAGTAAACTTGAAGGTGCCGTGGCCCGCGTGAGCGGTGTTAAATCGATTCGTGCACAAAGTGAAGAAGGTAATTCACGCATTGTGGTTGAATTTAGACCGGGTGTTAATCTTGACGACGCCGCGAATGAAACGCGTGAGTCCGTTGCTCGAGTGCAAAGAGAGCTCCCTGAAGAGGTAGAGCGCGTTTCTATTATTAAGGCTGATAACGACGCTGAAGCGGTGGTTTCATTAACAGTATCAAGTGAAAGCTTATCGTTAGAGGCTTTAACAGAGCGGGTTGATGTTGACTTAGCGCCGCAGTTTTTAACTATTCCTGGCGTTGCCGACGTACGATTAAACGGCGATAGAGAACGTGTGCTCAGGGTTCGCATTGATCCATTAAAGCTCAGCAGTTTTAATTTAACGATTCCAGATGTTGCCGATGTACTCAGGCAAGCCCCCTTTGATGTGCCTGCAGGGAGTTTAAAATCAAACGATCAGCAAATAATAGTGCGCGCTGATGCAACGTCTGTTACCCCCGCACAGGTGGGCGACATTATAATCCAGGGCGATACTCGCATTAGCGATATTGCTGCCGTGTACTTTGGTCCGGCCGATCCGCGCTCTATGGTAAGACTTAATGGTAAACCTGTTATTGGTATGGAAATTATTCGCCAAGCACAGTCCAACACTATCGAAATTTCTGATGAAGTACTCAACCTTATAGAGGGGATGCGGGAGCGCTTTCCTGAGATGGAGTTTACGCTAACATCAGATGACGCGCAGTTTATTAGAAGCTCAGTAGATGAAGTGATTAACTCATTGGTACTGACGGTACTGCTAGTGATCATCACCTTGTGGGTGTTTATTGGCTCATGGCGTGCAACATTAGTCCCAGCATTTGCCATTCCTGTTGCGCTTATAGGTTCATTAGCACTGATATGGGCACTTGGGTTTTCAATTAATATTTTAACCTTATTAGCACTGGTATTAGCGACAGGATTAATTGTTGATGATGCAATTGTAGTGAGTGAAAACATTCAACGCCAGCGAGGGTTAGGCCTTGGAAGGCGTGCCGCAGCGGTTGTTGGTACCCGCGAAGTATTTTTTGCCGTTATTGCCACCACTGCAGTATTAGCGGCTGTGTTTGTACCCATCGCATTTTTACCCTCTACAGCAGGGCGTTTATTTAGGGAGTTTGGTGGCGTACTAGCTGGTGCGGTAATTATATCTAGCTTTGTTGCTTTATCGTTAGTACCGGCGCTCACCTCAAAACTAAAGCTTAAGCAAGGTGGTTTTCACCCCTTTGCGAAATTTGGTAACGTGCTTGCCAATATTTATACCAAAACAATTCATAAAGTACTGGATCATGCGTGGGTTACCTTTATTGTTTGTTTATTAGTTGCAGGCGGTTCGGGTGCTTTGTATATGAGTTTAGATAACGAACTGCTCCCTACTGAAGATCGCGGTAAAATTAGAATATTTGCCCGCGGACCTGATGGCGTAGGCTTAAACTTTATGGATAGACAAGCCATTAAAATGGAAGATACCTTATTGCCTTTCGTTGAAAGTGGTGAAATTGAGTCTATTTACACTGTTGTTGGGCAATGGGATCCCAATATTGTGTTTATTACTGTGCCATTAAAGCATTGGGATGAACGTAACTTTAGCCAACAAGAAATTATTAATAAAATTCGCCAGCCTTTAGGCAACATCCCAGGCGCACCAGCTTACCCTGGTGGGGCAAATAGCTTAAATTTACGTGGCCAAGGTGGCGGCATAGAAATCGCTTTACTTGGACAAGATTATCTTGAAATATTTAAGGCTGCACAGCAGTTCTCAGCTGATCTTGAAAAAGCCGTGCCAGAAGTTGCGCCGGTAAGAGTATCGTATCAGCCATCGCAGCCGCAATTGCGTGTTAATATTGACAGACGACGCGCAGAAGAACTTGGCGTGTCTTTAAGTGATATCGCAATTACATTAAGAGCCGCTATTAATGGTGACGATATCGCTGATTTAAACATTGGCGATCAATCTATTCCTATTATGCTACAGGCACAAAATCAAACTATTAACGACTCAAGTGATTTAGCAAACTTGTTTATTAGAGCTCGTAATAATCAATTGGTGCCGCTCAGTAGTGTCGCTAACATTTCAGAGGAAGGGGTTGCTGCCGAGCTTGAGCGTCATGCTCAGCGCCGTGCCATAGAGCTCAGTATGGAGCTGCCTGAGGGCTTAACAATTGCCACCTTAGTGGAACAAATAAAGCAAGTGTCTGAGCAATCATTACCAGCAGGTATTACTCTTGCATTTAAAGGGGAAGCACTGACATTTGAAGAAACCTCCAACGAAGTATTAATGACCTACGTATTGGCATTTTTAATTGTGTTTTTAGTACTTGCGGCGCAATTTGAAAATGTTAACAGTGCAATCGTGGTAATGATCACTGTACCATTTGGGATTACATCGGCCATTCTAGCGCTGTATTTAACCGGTACCTCACTGAATATTTACTCGCAAATAGGCCTAGTGATGTTAATTGGGTTAATCGCTAAAAATGCAATTTTATTGGTCGAGTTTGCTGATCAATTAAGAGATCAGGGGCTGAGTGTTCGAAAAGCGGTTGAACGAGCTGCATTGGTACGTTTAAGACCAATCACCATGACCTTAATATCGACCTTACTCGGTGCGTTACCCCTCATTATGTCAACAGGTGCCGGAGCAGAAGCACGTAATGCCATTGGTTGGGTGGTATTTGGTGGACTTGCGTTAGCAGTATTGTTTACGCTTTACTTAACACCGGTGATTTATTTAGGATTAGCTCGCTTTACCAGTCCTCGTGGCGATGAGTCAAAGCAATTAGCCCAAGAGCTGGAGCAACTTGACTAACTAATTACGCTAATTGGCTATTTTTCTTTGAAAAAATAGCCAATTAAGCCCACAATTCAACTAGATTAAAGCCACAAGGATCACCCATGCAGGCCGAGCAAGTTGAAATAGCCCAATTTTTAGTTGAACACCCCCCCTTTGATACGCTTGAGAGCGAGGCACTAAACGAACTAGCAATGCAAATTGAAGTTGCTTATTTTCGTGCGCAAACTGATATTTTACATTTAGGCCAAGATATTAGTGACTTATATATTATTCGTAGTGGCTCGGTTGAAATTTCACGTCGTAATGGCGAGCTCTATAATCGTTTAGCCACAGGCGGCATTTTTGGCCAAATGGGCCTATTGATGAACCGCAAAGTGCGCTTTCCGGCTCGAGCCCTAGAAGACACCTTAACCTATTGTATTAACGTTAATACCTTCAACGAATATTGTGATAAATACGAAACCTTTGCCGATTTTTTTGAAGTGGATGGTAACGTACGTTTGCACCAAGCCATTGTAGAGCAAGCCGACAGCAATGATTTAACCACCGCGAAAGTGAAGTCATTATTACACCGTGATGTGGTCACAGTAACAATGCAAACTGCTATTCAAGACGTCGCATTTTTAATGACGCAAGAATCGGTCTCTTCAGTGTTAGTTACCGACATAGAAAAACAAATAAGCGACGACCCAGAAGAAGACGACGGTCAAGTTGTTGGGATCATAACCGACAGAGATATTCGCACTAAGGTGGTTGCCCAAGGGTTAACATATGATACACCCGCCAAAGAAGTAATGACATCAAGCTTAGTACTACTTGATAGCAACGCCTATGTGTTTGAAGCCGTATTAGCCATGCTAAGAGATAACTTACATCATTTACCTGTGGTACATAAAAAACGGCCTATTGGGGTAATATCGCTGTCTGACATTTTACGTTATGAATCACAAAGTAGCTTACTGTTAGTACGCGGTATTTTAGCGCAGCAATCAGTTGATGACTTAGTTCATTACGCGCGCCAATTACCTAATGTATTTGTACGTATGGTTAATGAAGATGCAAATTCGCATATGATAGGAACCGCTATGGCGGTCATAGGCCGTACCTTTAAACAGCGTTTGTTAGCACTGGCCGAAGAAAAATTTGGCGAGCCGCCTATTCCTTATTGTTTTATAGCCTTAGGCTCAATGGCCCGCGATGAGCAGCTAATTGTGACTGATCAAGATAATGCTCTCATTTTGGATAATAGTTTTGATGAAGCACTGCACGATGAGTATTTTCAAAACCTATCAGATTTTGTGTGTGATGGTTTAGCTAAATGTGGCTATACCTATTGTGACGGTGAAATTATGGCGTCGTTTAAAAAATGGCGTATGACCCGTACACAATGGAAAGAAAAATTTGCTAGTTGGATGGCCGAGCCGAAACCGCAAGCACTGCTTAATAGTTCGATATTTTTTGACTTAGATGGTGTATGGGGCAAGCTAAAATGGGCCGATGAGCTTAAAACGCTGGTGGCCAAAGAAAGCAAAGTAAACAAACGCTTTTTAGCGAACCTTGCTGCCAATGCCCGCAATAGAACGCCGCCACTAGGATTCTTTAACGGTTTTGTGCTTGAGCATAATGGCCAGCATAAGCGGTCAATGAACTTAAAACGCCGTGGTACGGCGCCGCTATCTGATGTGGTGCGCGTGCACGCCTTAGCGGTTGGCTCACGTAAACAAAACTCCTTTGAGCGCTTAGAAGATATTATAGAGGCAAATTTACTGCCTAAAGGTAAAGCACAAGATTTACGTGATGCGTTTGAGTATATTGCCACAGTGCGTATTCGTCATCAGGCGTGGCAAATAGAGCAGGGTGAAGCCCCTGATAACGATCTAGACCCCCATTTACTTTCACCCTTTGAGCAAAGTAATTTAAAAGAAGCCTTTGCTATTTTAGAAAAAGCGCAAAGCTTTTTAAAATTTAGCTATTCTGCGCACCCGGGTGTGAAATAAGTTATGGCTAAATCACCGTTAGATTGGTCACAGCGCTACGAGCAGTTATTGCAAACTGCGCAAAACCCGTTACTTAAAGACTTTTATCAACAAGCGTTTACCAATCAGGCTGCTCCACTTAAAGATGTCCCTTTTGTGGCGCTCGACTTTGAAACAACCGGCCTTGATGCGAATAGCGATGATATTGTTAGTGTGGGGCTGGTGCCTTTTAATGTAAATCGTATTTATTGTAAAGAGAGCCGTCACTGGGTGGTGCAACCACGACGAGATTTAAGTGAAGAGTCAATAGTTATTCATGGAATTACTCATTCAGAAGTGGATGAAGCCCCTGATCTTAATCGAATTTTAGCGCCACTGCTTGATGCCCTTAAAGGCAAAGTGGTGGTGGTACATTATGCTGCAATAGAACGTCATTTTTTTTATAACGCGCTACTTATGCGTATAAAAGAGGGCATTGAGTTTGCACTAGTTGATACGATGGAAATAGAAAGGCGGGCGCTTAAAGCGCGACAGGGGTTATTAGGCAGGCTGTTTAATTCAAAGCTAGGATCACTTAGGTTAAGTGATACACGGGAGCGTTATTCATTGCCACTGTATCAAAACCATAATGCGCTTACTGATGCACTAGCCACTGCCGAGCTGCTGCAAGCGCAGCTAAGTTACCACTATAGATCAGACACGCCAGTGAGTGAAATTTGGCTTTAGCTATTGAAGCATTACTGTTAAAAATAGAGCACAAAAAAAGCCGCAATTTGCGGCTTTTTTATTATGGAATGTGTTGTGTTATTTAACTGGGCGAGGCTCAGTTCGTAAACCTAAAATTAAGCTTACACACATCAATAACAATACAATGGTAAATGGCAGACCGGTTGATATAGCCCCCGCTTGCAGTGCTTCAATCGCTTGAGTGCCACCAATCCAAAGTAATGCAGCAGCAATAGCACCCTCAACAGACGCCCAAAAAATACGCTGTGGTACCGGCGCATCAATCTTACCACCTGCTGTGATTGAATCGATTACAAGTGACCCTGAATCAGAAGAAGTAATAAAGAATACCAGTACTAAAACAATAGCAATGAAAGATAAAACGTTTGCCATTGGCATTTCATCAAGCATTTGGAACATCGCCATAGGCACACTTGTTAAACCGTCAGTTCCTAGGGCACCAATTCCATTAACTACTTGGTCAATTGCGATGCCGCCATAAATAGACATCCATAAGATAGTGACTGCTGTAGGAATAAGTAGTACAGCGGTTAAAAACTCACGAATTGTACGACCACGTGAAACACGGGCAATAAACATACCTACAAACGGTGACCACGAAATCCACCAAGCCCAATAAAATACTGTCCATCCATGCATCCATGTTTCATCTTCACGACCATGTGGGTTACTTAACGGAATAATGTTTTCTACATAGCCCATTACCGTGTTTGGTATATTACCCATAGATACAGCAAAACCAACTAAACATACAAATACCAGTAGCACTAAAGCAATAAGCATATTGACGTTACTTAGTAGCTTAACGCCACCATCAATGCCTCGAATAACTGAGACAATGGCTAATAACGTCACCCCTGTAATAACCAGAATTTGTGAACCTACGCCACCTTCAAGGCCAAATACGTGGTTAATACCCGCTGAAGCTTGTTGAGCACCTAATCCTAAAGACGTTGCCAAACCAAATAAGGTCGCAAGCACAGCTAAAATATCGATTATATGCCCCGGCCAGCCCCATGCTTTATCACCTAAAATAGGGTAAAAAATTGAGCGTATAGAAAGCGGTAAGCCTTTATTGTATGTGAAAAACGCTAAAGAAAGCGCGACAACCGCATAAATAGCCCAAGGATGAAGACCCCAGTGGAACATAGTTGCGCCCATTGCAAGCTTTGCTGCTTCTGGGGTGTTGGCAGCCACATTAAGCGGTGTTTCATACCAGCCGGTGTAATAAGCCACCGGTTCAGCAACTCCCCAAAACATTAAGCCAATACCCATACCTGCTGCAAATAACATTGCCAGCCAAGAAATACGAGAGTGAGATGGTTTAGCATCGTCGCCGCCTAAACGGATATTGCCGTAAGGCGAAAAAATTAAAACTAAACAAAAAATAACAAAGAAGTTAGCAGCCCACATAAACAGGCCGTCAAAATTATTAATAATATCGGTTTTAATACCATCTAGCGTTGTTTTAGCAACTTCGGCATCAGATACTAATACGGCAATTAAAAACAGCGCTATTAACCCTGCACTTATTCCGAATACAGGGTTATGTATATCAAACCCCCATTTTTGCACGTTGTCTTGACCTACGGTGTAGTCCGTATTGTCAATACTGTACTTGTCATGATTCTCGCTCATGCAATACCTCATTGGTTAATGAAACAGGCTGGCTTAATGCCAGTTTTTTATAGTTCACTGTATTCGTCTTATTAGATTCTTTGCCAAAGCTAATAACACGAATAATTAGAAGACTAACTAATTTAATTGCCCATCATACCTTTACTGCTAGGGGAGTTAAATATTAAATACGAAAGAATTAACACTTTGCTAAAATTTTGAGCTGATTTTGTCTTTTTATTGTACATGTCTGGTCGCTAAGAAAATGAAAACTAACGCGTTAGCACTTTATTTTATAGTCGTAAATAGCAATGAATGCAAAAGCTAAGTTAATGAATGTTCATATTAATAGGGCGTATAAACAGATAAATCACTTAATTGGATACGCTAAAAGCGTACTCTGATTTTTAAAACTAAGAGTAATTTGTTAAATGGGCTTTTTTATGACTTTTTAATTACATTTTTATAGCTTTGGATTTTTAGCCAAGGGGAGGTTAATAGAATCAGCAATGAAAATAGCGATGTTAAAGTAGTTTTTATAAAAAGGTAGCATACTTATTTTGCAGTTTAAACTAATTTGCTTTCTCATTTATTTTGAGTCTTAACAGATTAACTCACAAAGAGGGTAAAGAGACGCTGCGCTTTTAGAGAAGTAACAAAGCCACATAATTAAACAAAAATGATGAGGCATAATGGCTTTTACTTTCTCATTTTTTTCTCATTCACTTCTCTCAGTGCAATAAGCATTTTAAGAAAATTACGCACAAAGACACCAAAAAAAGCTGCAGCTCTAACACTGCAGCTTAGGATGGTTAAATTTTTATTTGTACGCTTCGTTATGAACGCCCGCAGCGCGCCCTGATGGATCGGCATTATTTTGAAATGATGCATCCCATGCAAGTGCTTCTGGGGTTGAACACGCAACTGATTTACCATGTGGTACACACTTAGCCGAGGCATCGCCTGGGAAGTGCGACTCAAAAATACTGCGGTAAAAATACGCTTCTTTAGAGTCTGGCGTGTTAATTGGGTATTTAAATTTGGCATTCGCCAATTCTTGATCCGTTACTTGCTCATTAACAAACTCTTTTAAGGTATCTATCCAGCTGTAGCCAACGCCATCAGAGAATTGCTCTTTTTGACGCCATAACACTTCATCTGGGAGGTAGCCGTCGAAGCCTGCACGTAAAATGTGTTTTTCAATTTTGCCGTCTTTACACATTTTAGCTTCAGGGTTAATGCGCATTGCCACATCAACAAACTCTTTATCTAAAAATGGTACGCGTGCTTCAACGCCCCAAGCGGCCATTGATTTGTTGGCACGTAAACAGTCAAACATATGGAGCTTTGAAACTTTACGGTTCAGCTCTTCATGAAATTCTTGTGCATTAGGCGCTTTATGAAAATATAAATAACCGCCAAATAATTCATCTGCACCTTCACCTGAGAGCACCATTTTTATACCCATGGCTTTGATTTGACGGGCCATTAAGTACATTGGAGTTGATGCACGAATGGTGGTTACATCGTAAGTTTCAATGTGGTAAATCACTTCTTTAAGTGCATCAATACCTTGTTGAATAGTAAAGATAATAGGGTGGTGAATAGTCCCTATCATATCAGCTACTTTTTGCGCTGCGGCTAAATCGGGGGAGCCTTCTAAACCCACCGAAAAGGAATGCAGTTTAGGCCACCAAGCATCACTTTCATCGTTATCTTCAATACGTTTTGCAGCAAAGCGTTGGGTAATAGCGGAAATAACCGATGAATCTAAGCCACCCGATAGCAATACGCCATAGGGTACGTCACACATAAGCTGGCGCTTAACCGCCGCTTCCAATGCATCTTTTACATCTTCTGCTTTGGCATCGTTGTTTTTAACAGCGTCGAAGCGTTGCCAATCACGTTGATAGTAAGGGGTTAATTTGCCGTCTTTGCTGTACAGGTAATGCCCCGGCGGAAACTCTTCAATGTACTTACAAATAGGTGAGAGCGCTTTGAGCTCTGACGCTACATAAAAGTTACCGTGCTCATCGTGACCTGTGTACAGTGGAATAATACCAATGTGATCGCGACCAATTAAGTACGCGTCTTGCTCTTCGTCATATAAACAAAAAGCAAAAATACCATTTAAGTCATCTAAAAATGCCGGCCCTTTTTGTTTATACAGGGCTAAAATCACTTCACAATCTGACTGGGTTTGAAAATCAAAGTCGACCTCTAAGTTAGCGGCCAGCTCTTTGTGGTTATAAATTTCGCCATTAACCGCTAAAATATGGGTTTTTTCTGGGTTGTAAAGGGGTTGAGCACCGCTTGATACGCCAACAATGGCTAAGCGCTCATGCACTAAAATTGCTTTATCAGATGAATATACACCAGACCAATCTGGCCCACGATGACGTAACAGTTTAGACATTTCGATTGCCTGAGTGCGTAACTGGCTGGGATCCGATTTAATATCGAGTACACCAAAAATTGAACACATAATTTTTCCTCATTCCTATTAAGTGCCTACGATAGCGAGTTTGCTAAAGACTAACCTTGTTTTATCAGAAATAAATAACTAAGTCACACGGCTTTTTTAAATTAATAAGAATAATTTATGCACCAAACAAGTTACTGGTGCACCAACATGGTGAGGTTGATAGTGTGATAGCAACTGATTGTACAATTTTTAATTTAAAACAGGCAGGGTTTAGCATTTAATGCTCATGAAAATTTATATTTGCACCAAGTGGGTGCAAATATAATCATTAAGAAAACAGCGTTATCGTATTATGTTAATTAGCCCAATAGCGATTTAAACTCAGTTTAAGCTGAAATAGATGCGCATCGAGTTTACTTTTTGCCGCGGTTGCTTGTTCAAGCGTTACAAACTCAAAAGTAATAGAATCGGCGGTTCTAAACTGAGCAAACTGATGTAAATCCGCCTCTATTACATGGCCTATCAATGGGTAGCCCCCCGTTGTTTGTGCATCATTTAACAGCACAATTGGGTTGCCATCAGGTGGGAGTTGCACGCTTCCCGGTGCTACCGCGAGTGAGTGCAGTGAGAGCGAGTGTTGCATTATTTGGCTGTTATTATGATCTAAGCGTACTCCCATTCGATTACTATTCGGGTTAATAGTAAATGAGGTGGTACAGAAAGCGTTTATACACTCAGGTGTAAGTAGTTCATGATGTGGGCCTTGATGTAGCCGAATAACTTTTCGTTTAGGCGGTGTTAATGCACCTTTATTGCATAGCCAAGGCTGAGTATATGGGGTTATTTTTATAATATCGTCGCTTTGTAATGCTCGGCCATTAAAACCACCAATGGCTGCCCCTAAGTCGGTTGATTTAGAACCCATAACTTCAGGGCATTCAATTCCACCTTTTACGGCAATGTAAGCTCTGGAGCCACCGCGTCCTGTATCAAATTTAAGTGTTTGTTTTGCTTTTACCGGATAACTCCACCCGGGGTAAACGGCTTGAGCGTCAAGTTTAGCGTTTAAGTCGGCTCCATGCAGAGCAATGACGGTATCGCACTCAAATTGCAATTCACATAACCCAACGGTGAGTTCAAGTACGGCATCGTTATCGTGATTATTTACTAAGCGATTGGCAATAATGTGCGCATAGGCGTCTAAGCTACCCGAGCGGCTAACCCCTAAATGACGAAAACCCACACGGCCTAAATCTTGGATTGTAAGCTGTATACCGGGTTTGATTACTTTAATCATTGTTTACTCCTTTTAACAGGCACAAATTCAAGGGTGTCACCGGGTTTAAATAAACAAGGGTTTGAGGCGGTTGCATCAAATAAACAGGCATCAGTATGAGCAATAATATGCCAGCCACCAGGTGAGTTTTCAGGATAAATGCCTGTTTGGTCTGCCCCAATCGCAATCGCGCCTTTAGGAACACTGACTCGTGGGTTATCACGCCTTGGGGTAAACAGTTGAGAATTGAGCCCATGTAAATAAGGAAAACCGGGCACAAAACCTAAAAACAACACATGGTAAATTTCTTTACTGTGTAAGTTAATTACCTCATCTATTGTTAGCTTGTGATAATTAGCCACATAGTTTAAATCCTCACCTTGATAATAGGTGTCTATTTTATGATGCTGACTTTCAAAGGCGTAATCATCAACCTCATCCCATAGTTTGGTTAAGGTGTTTTGCCATTGATGTAAATTACTGGCTGATTTTAAATACAAGGTTAATGAGTTCATTCCGGGGACTAAATCTATAAACTCATTGGTGTTTTTACAATACTGTGACAGCGCCCATAGTTTTTTTTGCGTCGCAAGTATGTGTTCTTCGCTGTAGTGAGAAACATCAAAAAGCAGACTAGAATTTGTTAATATTTTTATACTTGGCAAAGTGCTCATACAGATAACTTATTAATATTGTTTGTATTTAAGCTATCACAGTCGTTGTGCTATTACGATATTAATAGACAAACTCGGATCGATTAAATTCCCGTCTTCGTAAAGTTTTATTGAGTGTGAAATTTATTGTTGAGTTTACAGGTCTGCTCAAAGGTAACTAAAACTAAGAGGTCATCGTATGTTTAAGCGGGTAATACTATCGGCGTTTGCCATTGTGGGCTTACTAAGTGCAATGAGTGCTATATCGTCAGATGAAATAATCAAACCAACTGATTTAGATGCAACCATGCATGTTGAAAAAATAGTGCTGGGTTCGGGCTGTTTTTGGGGTGCAGAAAAACGCTACGAAGCACTTAATGGTGTGTTAGACGCTGAATCGGGTTACGCCGATGGCCGGGGGTTTAAGCCAACCTATAGAAATATCACTAAGTTATCCCGTCGCTTTGATGAAGATAATTACGCCGAAGTGGTGCAGGTTACCTTTAATAGTAATATTATTTCAGCAAGAGAGCTGTTGCAAAATTACTATGAGAGCCACGATCCTACGCAAAAGAATCGTCAAGGTAATGATGTAGGCACGCAATATCGCTCTATTATTTTAACCACTACCGATCAGCAAGCGAGCATCGCAAAAGCGGTCACGAGTGAGTATCAGCAATTATTAAGTAAAGCCGATTATGGAAAAATAGTGACGCAAATAAAGCCACTTGAGCGCTTTTATTCGGCTGAAGAGTATCATCAAAATTACCTTGAAAAAAATCCAAACGGCTATTGCCCTGATCATTCAACCGGTGTTGTATTTACCCAAAGTGATAAACCTAAGGTAGATAATACTGCATTATTAAATGGCAAACAGATTGTCATTTTAGACTCGCAAAGTTATTGCCCTTACTGCGAAAAGTTTAAAGCGGCCGTTGCCAATGATTATAAAGGCACAATTCCAATGACTTTCCGCCATGCTGATCAGCTTGATGGGTTAACGATTAAATCGGCGACATGGGCTACATCTACCATATTATTTTTAGAAAATGGGGTTGAGGTCTATTCTCGCCAAGGCTACATGAACCCAGAGCAATTTTATAAAGCATTAGGTGCGTTTAAGCTTGGCAACAGTGAAGCTTATAAGGTGGCTTTTAATGCTAAAACCGACAGTCCTTACTGCAAAGAATATGCTATTTTTAAAAACACGCCCGATGGCATCTTTATTGATAAACTAAGCGGTGAGCCATTATTTGATACCCGCGATAGATTTAACTCAGGCACCGGTTGGCTTTCATTTACCCACCCAATAAAAGACAGTGTAACCCAACATGAAGATAATAGCTGGGGAATGCAGCGCATTGAGCTTAAGTCTAAAAGTACCGGTATTCACTTAGGGCATTTATTTCCGGGTGAGGGGCCTAGAGGGCAAGATAGATATTGTATTAATGCGACTGTTTTAGAATTTGTAGCCAGAAAACAGTAAATTTTAAGCAAAAAAAAGCAGCGATGATTAAGTAGATACTTAACGGTCGCTGCATTTCAATTGACAACATCTTCACACAACAAAGATTCGGGGGGGTTGTATTAGTACAAAACTAACTCTGGCTTATTGTTGTTGATGAGAATGAAAATAAAAACAACCCAAGCTCAGTCAGCACCGGACTTGAGTTGTTTTTTACACTGACAACATCTTCACACACAATAAAGATTCTTAAGTTTATTGGCGGGTGCAAGGGTAAAAATAAAAACAACTCAAGCTAAGTCACCACCGAACTTGAGCTGTTTTTTACACTGACAACATCTTCACACACAATAAAGATTCTTTTTTACTAGCTCGTTGTTACAAACTAATGAAATCTGATTTTGGTAACACGTTTTATATTTATTAGCGTGTTGCCGTTTGGTTGAGTTAACTTTAGAGCTTTTACTCAATTTCGACAAGCGATAAAAACAAAACTAATAAGTGAAAAAAACTAACTTATGGGGTTTTAGATTTTTACAATATGTAAAGCACTGATAAATAGATGCTTTTGTTGTTTTTCCGGTAGGGGGATTTTAAGAAATAAAAGTTGCACACTTTAAAATTAGCTAATAAGCGCTCAACAAGGAGCGCTTAATTGAATGTGCTATTTAGTTTGCCTAAAGGTGTTAATCACCCATTTCGCAAACAAATCGAGAGGGTGATTAGCGGTACTTGAGCCATGCTGAACTAAATAGTATTTGTCTTTTGTTGTTAGTGGTTGCTCAAACAGTTTGTAAAGCCATTGCTCATCCAGCCAGCTTTGGCTTATTGGTAAAGGAATAAGCGCGATGCCCATACCTTGCTGTGCAGCGCGTGCAACGCCAAACATACTATCTATTTGAATAATTTGTGCAGGGGAAAAGTCATCAATACCGACTTTTTCAGCCCACTGATGCCAAGCCCAAGGGCGTGCTTTATGCACAATAAGCGGCACTTGATTAAGCGCTTGGCAGTGATCGTTTTGCCACTGATCGAGCAGCTTTTTATTACACGCTGGAATATATTCTAAATTAAATAACTCAGTAGCCAGCCCATCAAGCGGTTTACTTGAAGATAAAATGATTGATAAATCACTTTGGCGAGTCAGCTCTTTGCGCGTTTTAAGGGTGTCCATGTGTAAATTAATATTAGGATGCTCACTCGTCCACTCACTGAGTTTTGGCATTAGCAATTCACTGGCAAAAAACTCGGGCAGGGTAATGGTTAAATTTACATTTTGTTGTAACTGACTAAATTCGGTAATGGTGCTTTCCAGCATATTTATAATGGGGTAAATCGCTTCAAAAAAGTTTTTTCCAGCTGGCGTTAAGCTTATGGAACGGGTTTGCCTTTGAAATAAATCAATGCCCAGCTGCTCTTCTAGCTGCTTTATTTGATGGCTGACCGCCGATGGCGTTAAATACAGCTCTTTGGCGGCATGTTTAAAACTTAAGCTTTTTGCGGCAAAACAAAAAGAGCGAAGGCCGCGAATAGGTGTTTGCATGGTATCCAATATAAAGTTATTTCAATCACCTTATTACAGGCAATTATTAAACCAAAAATAAAAGTTAACTATATCAGTTATTTAATTTTTTTATTAGGGCGAATTCACCTAAGTGGTGCGTTAAATTCTCACTATAGTGCAAAAACTAAAATAAAGGCAAAAAAAATCCCTCTTGCGAGGGATTTTGGGTAACTCAGCGCCATTGGCACTGGGAATGAGGTCGGTACAGGGTGAAATTGTGAGTAGTTTAAAACACCATCTCAGGAATATCACCGTCAACAAGCAATTTACCTGCCGTTTTACTAATAATTTCATCAACTGATACGCCTGGTGCGCGTTCTAGCAAATGAAATGCGCCGTCTTTAACTTCTAATACGGCTAAATCGGTTACTATTTTTTTAACACAGTTAACGCCCGTCAGCGGTAACGTACAGCTTTCTAATAATTTAGAATCGCCGTGTTTACTGGCATGGGTCATAGTAACAATAATGTTTTTTGCACCAGCAACTAAATCCATTGCTCCGCCCATGCCTTTTATTAATTTTTTAGGGATCATCCATGAGGCTATAGACCCGTTTTGGTCTACCTCAAATGCGCCCAGAACCGTTAAGTCTACATGACCACCCCGTATCATGGCAAAACTATCTGCACTATTAAATATAGCTGCACCGGTAGCTGCCGTCACGGTTTCTTTACCCGCGTTGATCATATCTGCATCTACAGTGTCTTTGGTTGGGTATTCACCCATACCTAATAGGCCATTTTCGGACTGTAGCATAACTTCTATGCCATCGGGTACATAGTTTGCGACGAGTGTCGGAATACCTATGCCTAAATTAACATAGTAGCCATCTTGTAGCTCTTGAGCGACGCGCATTGCGACTTGTTCACGTGATAATGCCATTTTAAGTGCTCCTGCTTAATCTCGTGTGGTAACACGTTCAATGCGTTTTTCAAAGTTGCCCTTGATCACGCGATTTACAAAAATGCCAGGGGTATGAATTTGACTTGGCTCTAGCTCACCGGGTTCAACAATCTCTTCCACTTCGGCAACGGTAATTTTACCTGCGGTTGCGGCCATTGGGTTAAAGTTCATTGCGGTATGGCGAAATACTAAATTACCGTAACGGTCTGCTTTCCATGCTTTTACAATGGCAAATTTACCCGTGATTGACTCTTCTAAAATATAAGGGCGACCATTAAATTCTTTTACTTCTTTACCCTCAGCTACTGGCGTACCGTAACCCGTGGCGGTATAAAAAGCAGGAATACCGGCACCACCAGCACGCATTTTTTCTGCTAGAGTCCCTTGCGGTGTTAGCTCTACATCAATTTCGCCATTCAGTAGTTGTTGCTCAAAAAGAGCATTTTCGCCCACATAAGAGGCAACCACTTTTTTAATTTGTTTGTCTTGTAATAAAAGTCCTAAACCAAAGTCATCAACGCCGCAATTGTTCGATACGACCGTTAACTCTTTGGTTTGCATTTTTTTAATTTGGGCTATTAATCCCTCGGGAATACCGCATAAACCAAAACCACCAGCGATGATAGTATCGCCGTCTTTTAAACCTTCCATTGCAGCTTCGTAACTCGAAACTACTTTATCAAAACCGGCCATGAGTGACTCCTCATTCTATGCTATTGCAATTATTGTGTGTGTAATGCCACTGAAACTTTACTAACAGGCTGTTTATTAAGCGCATTAGTAATTTGCCAACCTGCTTGTGCAAGCCTTTTTAAATCAATTCCATGTTCAATGCCAAGCCCTTGCAGTAAGTAAACAACATCTTCGGTGGCAACATTTCCTGACGCACCCTTAGCGTAAGGGCAGCCACCAAGGCCAGCAACGGCAGCGTCAACCGTTGAAATACCTAGGCTTAAGGCAGCGTAAATATTTGTGAGCGCCTGTCCATAGGTATCATGAAAATGTACTGCAAGCTTACTTTTATCAATATGCTTGAGCAGCAATGTAAGCAGCTCAGTCACTTTACCTGCGGTGCCGACACCAATAGTATCGCCAAGGCTCACTTCATAGCAGCCAAGTGCTAATAACTTTTGTGCCACGTTTAAAACAACCTGAGGGTCAACGTCTCCCTCATAAGGGCAGCCTAAAACACAGCTTACATAGCCTCGAACGCGTATATTATTCGCTTTAGCAAAAGTCATTACCTCGCTAAAACGATCAATACTTTGCGCTATTGAACAATTTATATTTTTTTGACAAAACGCTTCGCTGGCCGCCGTAAATATAGCAAATTCTTTAATACCAACAGCATGCGCAGCTTGTGCGCCTTTTAAATTTGGCGTTAAGGCACTTAAATTAATCTCTGGAAGATCAAGGGCACTGATCACTTCGCTTGAGTCTGCCATTTGTGGCACCCATTTTGGGGATACGAACGCACCAGCTTCTATGTCTTTTAATCCCGCGGCGGCGAGGGCATTAATAAGTGTTACTTTATCTTCAGTGCTGACGGTTTTTTCATTTTGTAAACCATCACGTGCACCCACTTCAACAATACGAACTTTGTTTGCAAAGGCACTCATTAAGCACCTTCCTGTACAGTCGTATCTTCAACAATGGCTAACAGTGCGCCGTGTGAAACTAGTTCACCTTCACCAAAGCAGTAACTCTGTAATATGCCGTCATGCGGTGCATTAAGTGTATATTCCATTTTCATGGCTTCAATAATAACAACGGCATCACCTTTGGTGATAGTGCTACCTAATTCAATTAAATGTTTTACTACCGTGCCATTGAGTGGCGCAGCGAGCGGCAGCGCGTCATTTTCGTGTGAACTAATATAATGTTTATCAACACATTCAAACTTAGTTTGCAGTGCTTTATTCATTACAGTAATTTCATTATCAGTTATGTTGACATGCGCACTGTGCTTTTCACCGTTAATAAATACGCAGCACTCACCATAATTTAACGTCCCTTGAACACTGTATACGCCCGTACTGTGTGTCACATTGTAACCCTGCGCAGTTTTGATAGCGCTTAGCGGTAAATCTACAAATGGGATTTTAATTGCCTGCGGTGCATTTAAAGTAAACCCACTCAGTTGTTGCCAAGGGCTGGCACTATTGTTTTGTGCTTGGCGCGTGTTTAACGACTCTAAATAGGCAAAAGCGGCAATAAGCTGGCTTGATAGCAATAATGACTCATCAACTGCAGCGAGTGAATCACCTTGCTCAGCAATAAAGTGTGTACTTGGCGCGCCTTGTTTAAAACTTGCGTGGCAAGCTAAGTTATGTAAAAAGCCAATATTTGTACTAAAGCCTGCTAAATGAAATTGCTCAAGCGCCTGTTGCAAACGAGAAAGCGCTTGTTCGCGATTATCATCATGAACAATTAACTTTGCAATCATTGGGTCGTAGTAGGGGCTTATTTCATCACCTTGGGCAATCCCGGTATCTATGCGAACAAATTCACTATTAACGGGGACATGTAGCGCTTCAATGGTGCCTGAGCACGGAATAAAGTCATTTGCAGGGTCTTCGGCGTAAATACGCGCTTCAAAGCTATGGCCTTGCAGTTGAATATCAGATTGCTTTAACGGCAGTGTTTGCCCGCCCGCTATATTAATTTGCCAGTTCACTAAATCAACGCCGGTTACCATTTCGGTCACTGGGTGCTCTACTTGCAGGCGAGTGTTCATTTCCATAAAGAAAAATTCATTACCGCAAAGTAAAAACTCAACAGTACCCGCACCACGGTAATTAATGGCTAATGCACAGCGAACAGCCGCTTCGCCCATTTCTTTACGCAGCGCGTCAGATAAACCTGGAGCAGGGGCTTCTTCAATCACCTTTTGGTGTCGGCGTTGCAACGAACAGTCACGATCACCCAAATAAACACAGTTACCGTGATTATCTGCAAATACTTGTACTTCAACATGGCGAGGTTGATTAACGTAGCGCTCTAATAGCACTAAATCGTTACCAAAACCGGCAATGGCTTCACGTTGAGCGCCTTCAAGTGCAGCTATAAAGTCTTTCGGCTTTTCTACCACTCGCATCCCTTTACCGCCACCGCCAAAGGCCGCTTTGATAAGAACAGGGTAACCAATTTTTTCAGCCTCAGATTGCAAAAAAACAGGGTCTTGTTTATCACCATAGTAACCAGGTACTAAAGGAACGTTTGCCGCGGCCATTATTTCTTTAGCACGGGTTTTTGAACCCATTGCTTCAATACTCGTTGCTGGTGGGCCAATAAAAGCAATGTTATTTGCTTCACAGGCTTTAGCAAATTCACTGTTTTCTGATAAAAAGCCGTAGCCTGGATGAATGCAATCAGCGCCACTGGTTTTAGCAACCTGCAAAATTTTATCTGCGACTAGGTATGAATCTTTACTTGGGGCGGCACCAATATGGTAGGCTTCGTCGGCCATTTTTGCATGTTGCGCGTTTTTATCTGCATCTGAATAAACCGCAACCGTGGTCAAGCCCATTTGCTTTGCTGTTCGCATAATACGACAAGCAATCTCTCCGCGATTAGCAATCAGAATTTTTTGTAAGTGTACTGTGTTCATAATGCGTCCTAGAGTTGCCATTGGGGAGGGCGTTTTTCAAAAAAGGCAGTTAGACCTTCTTGACCTTCGTCTGATACACGAATTTTGGCTATACGTTCTGCAGTGAGCGCAATTATTTCGTTATCGATTTCTTTGTTTGCCACATCATTAATAAGCGCTTTAGCTGCTTTAACCGCTACCGGGCCATTATCTATCAGCGTTTGTAATAGGTTATCCAGTGCACAGTCTAAATTCCCTGTAATTTGGTGAACTAGCCCCAGCTGTTTGGCTGTATGCGCATCAAATACTTCAGCCGTTAAAAAATAACGTCGAGCAGCGCGCTCACCAATAGCTTTTATTACATAAGGGCTTATAACAGCAGGAATTAAGCCTAATTTAACTTCACTTAAACAAAATTGAGCGTCATCTTTGCTGAGCGCAATATCACAGCAAGCAATTAATCCCAATGCACCACCAAATGCAGCACCTTGTACCGCACAAATAGTAGGGTGTGGGCTTTGTGCTAATACTTGCATTAGCTTCGCCAGCTGCATTGAATCGGCCAAATTATCGTTATAGTTGTTATCTGCCATCGATTTCATCCAGGCTAAATCGGCACCGGCTGAAAAGTGTTTACCCTCAGTTTTTAATACTAGGGCACGAATATCGAGCGTATTAGCATGTTCAATACATTGAATAAGCTCATGGATAACGTCGCTATTAAAGGCATTACGTTTTTCTGGGCGACTTAAAACAAGTACAGCCACATTAGATTTTGTTATTTGTAGTGTTACTGACATTTTAAGCTCCCATTACATTCTAAATACGCCAAATTTCGATTCACGCTCAGGGGCATTTTTAGCTGCGCTAAGTGCAAGCCCAAGAACATTGCGTGTATCGGCCGGGTCAATAATGCCATCATCCCATAAACGGGCACTGGCATAATAAGGGTGACCTTGCTGTTCGTATTGATCGATGATTGGCTTTTTAAAATCGTTAATTTGTTGCTCGCTCATGCTTTCGCCTTTGCGGGCTAAACCATCTTGTTTTACTTGCGCCATCACACCAGCGGCTTGTTCACCACCCATAACCGAAATACGGGCATTTGGCCACATCCACATCATGGTCGGTTCAAATGCTCGGCCACACATACCATAGTTACCTGCACCGTATGAGCCACCGATTAAAATAGTAAATTTGGGTACATCGGCACACGATACCGCCATTACCATTTTAGCGCCGTGTTTAGCAATGCCTTCAGACTCGTATTTTTTACCGACCATAAAGCCAGTGATGTTTTGTAAAAATACCAGTGGAATGTTGCGCTGAGCGCATAATTGAATAAAGTGTGCGCCTTTTTGCGCTGACTCACTAAATAAAATACCGTTGTTGGCCACTATGCCTACGGGATGACCATAAATGCTGGCAAAACCTGTTACCAGTGTTTCACCAAAGTAGCGTTTAAATTCATCAAACGATGAGTCATCAACAGTACGTGCAATGACCTCACGGACATCAAATGGCTTTTTAAGATCAGTACCGACAATGCCGTAAAGTTCGTTAATATCATAACGAGGGGCTTTTACTTCTTCGAGTAATGGTGAGGTAGGACGCGAATAGTTAATTCGTTCAATACACTGGCGAGCAATCGACAATGCATGAGCATCATTTTCTGCGTAATGATCGGCCACACCTGATGTTTTACAGTGTACATCGGCGCCACCAAGCTCTTCTGCAGTAACTACTTCCCCGGTGGCAGCTTTTACCAGCGGCGGACCAGCTAAAAAGATAGTGCCTTGCTCTTTTACAATAATACTTTCATCGGCCATAGCAGGAACATACGCACCACCTGCAGTACATAACCCCATAACCACAGCAATTTGTGGAATGCCTTTACCCGACATACGCGCTTGGTTGTAAAAAATACGACCAAAATGCAGTTTGTCAGGGAATACGTCGTCTTGCTCAGGTAAGTTTGCGCCACCTGAGTCAACTAAATAAATACACGGTAAATGACAACGTTCGGCGATGTCTTGAGCGCGTAAATGCTTTTTAACAGTCAGCGGGAAATAGGTGCCGCCTTTTACTGTCGCATCATTAGCAATCACCATACATTCAACGCCTTTAACGCGACCAATACCTGCAACCACACCGGCACAAGGAATATCTTGTTCATAAACGCCAAAGGCAGCAAATTGCGATATTTCTAAAAATGGCGAGCCTTCATCTAGCAAAGTGGTAATACGGTCACGGACAAACAATTTACCACGGCCTTCATGGCGCTCTTTTAGAGCAGCGCCGCCGCCTAAACGTATTGTTGCTGCTTTACTGCGTAAATCATCCACTAGCGCCGACATGTTGTTGTGATTTTGCACAAAATTTGGATCATGCGGATTAACGCTCGATTTTAAAATCGTCATAACTAATCCTTAGCGGCTTTCAGTGAATAATTCGCGACCAATTAACATACGGCGTATTTCTGAGGTGCCGGCACCAATTTCATATAATTTCGCATCACGCAGCAAGCGACCTGTTGCGTATTCATTTATATAACCATTACCGCCTAAAATTTGAATTGCGTCTAATGCCATTTTAGTTGCAAGCTCAGCGGCATATAAAATTGCGCCAGCAGCGTCTTTACGGGTGGTTTCGCCGCGATCACATGCTTTTGCTACTGTGTACACATATGAGCGAGCTGCGTTCATTTGTGTATACATATCAGCAATTTTGCCTTGTATTAACTGAAATTGACCAATAGGGCTGTCAAATTGCTTACGCTCATGGATGTAAGGCACCACAATATCCATACACGCTTGCATTATGCCAAGTGGGCCAGCCGCTAAAACAACACGCTCATAATCAAGGCCACTCATAAGTACCTTAACGCCTTCGTTTAAGTTACCTAAAATATTTTCTTCAGGTACTTCACAGTTTTCAAATACCAATTCACAGGTATTTGAGCCACGCATGCCGAGTTTGTCGAGCTTTTGTGCGGTTGAAAAACCAGGAAATGTTTTTTCTACAATAAAGGCTGTAATCCCTTTAGCGCCGGCGTTTAAATCTGTTTTTGCATAAATTACCAACGTATCAGCGTCAGGGCCATTAGTGATCCACATTTTATTACCGTTTAAAATGTATTTATCGCCTTTTTTCTCTGCTTTAAGTTTCATAGAAACAACATCAGAGCCCGCATTAGGCTCACTCATAGCCAGTGCACCAATGTGCTCACCACTAATAAGTTTAGGTAAGTATTTTTCTTTTTGTGCTTGTGAACCATTACGGTTTATTTGATTAACACACAGGTTTGAATGCGCACCGTAACTTAAACCAATAGAGGCACTTGCACGGCTAATTTCTTCCATGGCAATAACGTGCTCTAAATAGCCTAAACCAGCACCACCAAACTCTTCATCCACGGTCATGCCAAGCACGCCCATTTCACCCATTTGCGGCCAAAGTTCATTGGGGAACGCATTATCAAGGTCAGTTTTTTCAGCTAGTGGGGCAATTTCTTGACTGGCAAAGCTGTTTACGTGACTGCGGATCATATCTGCAGTTTCGCCAAGGCCAAAGTTCATTTCTTTATATAGTGAAATAGTGCTCATGATTAATTCCTGTGTGTTGATGACGTTGTTATATTTTATTCATCTATTTTGCTAAGCGTGTCGCGACAGCGACGTTCAGCGGTGACCAGTTCCATAAGAACCACTTTAATGTCATCCATCTGTTGTGAAAGATCGGCTTTTTTCTCACTGATAAGGTCAAGCATAGTAACTAACTGTTTTGCACTTGATTTATCAGCATCATACAGTTCAAACAAACGACCTGTTTCAGCTAAGGTGAAACCTAAACGTTTACCGCGCAGTATTAGCTTTAGGCGAACCTTGTCGCGCTTTGAGTAAATACGTGTTTGGCCATTGCGCTCTGGCGATATTAACCCTTGGTCTTCGTAGAAACGGATAGAGCGGGTGGTAATATCAAATTCTTTAGCCAATTCACTAATGCTAAAAGTTTGTTCGTTTTTAGCCGGCTCGTTGGCTGAATTTGCAAAGTTTGTTTGATTATCTGATTTCATTGTAATGTTTACCTCATTCGAATAACTCCAATATAAGTGAAGTTTACGTAAAGGTAAAGTGCGATCTGGTTGTTATACTTTAGACGTATAAAATAAAAGCGGAAATATAGCAGAAGTTGAGTGTTTATAAACGTTATAAGCCAGTTAGACAGTATGTAATAATTTTTTAGCAAGCTAACTTTACAGTTTTTACACTAATTAGAAAGTTGATTTTAGATTTACGTTGGCGTAAACGTAAATTTTATGTATGCTCGTGTTTATCAGATTAGTTTAAACATTAAGCTAAACATAATAAAACATGTTTGCGTTAATTGAAAATGGAGCCTTTTATGTCTTTCGAAAGCGTTGTAATTGTAGCAGCAAAACGCACCCCAATGGGTGGATTTATGGGCGCACTAAGTGATGCGCAGTCTACCGAGCTTGGTGCTACGGCAATTGCAGGTGCACTTGCTCAAACGGGTTTAAGCAATGATGCAATTGATGAAGTAATTATGGGCTGCGTATTACCAGCCGGCTTAGGCCAAGCGCCTGCACGTCAAGCAATGCTTAAAGCGGGGCTTGCACTAAGCACCGGCGCTACCACTATTAATAAAGTATGTGGCTCGGGCTTAAAAGCCGCGATGTTAGCGAATGACCTTATTAAAGCAGGTTCTATTGAATCTGCAATCGCTGGTGGTATGGAAAGCATGACCAATGCACCTTACTTTATTCCTAAAGCCCGTGGCGGTATGCGTATGGGACATGGCGAAATTAAAGATCACATGATGAGTGATGGCCTAGAAGACGCCTACGACAATAAAGCAATGGGTTGCTTTGCTCAAGACACAGCCGATGAATACGGTATTGGTCGTGAGCAAATGGATACGTTTGCACTGGGTTCATTAAGTAAAGCAAACGCAGCCATAGACAATGGGTGGTTTGATAACGAGATCACTCCGCACACTATTAAAACGCGTAAAGGCGATGTCACTGTTTCTATTGATGAGCAACCTGGCAACGCACGCCCTGAAAAAATTCCAAGCTTAAGAGCTGCATTTAAAAAAGATGGCACTATTACTGCCGCTAATTCATCGTCTATATCAGATGGTGGTGCTGCGTTAATACTAATGAGCGAATCAAAAGCAAAAGCTGAGGGTTTAACACCACTTTGTAGAATTGTTGCTCACAGTACTCACTCTCAAAAACCAAGTGAATTTACCGTAGCCCCAGTGGGCGCAATGAACAGCGTTCTTGAAAAAGCTGGCTGGACAACCGCCGACGTTGATTTATGGGAAATTAATGAAGCGTTTGCCATGGTTACTATGTTGGCTATTAACGAATTAAAGCTCGATGAAAGCAAAGTGAATGTTAATGGTGGTGCGTGTGCTTTGGGTCACCCAATTGGTGCTAGTGGCGCACGTATTTTAGTAACACTCATTCATGCGCTTAAAAACCGAGGCCTTAAAAAAGGCGTTGCGTCTTTGTGTATAGGTGGCGGTGAAGCCGTTGCTATGGCAGTCGAAGCACTTTAACTGATAACAAAGCCGCAGCAACTATAACAATCACAGCGCTGCGGCAATTAAATTGAGTCAATAGGATTTATTATGCACCAAGTACCCTTACTAATTAACGGCGAGTTCGTTCAGTCAACGTCAAATGAATTAATTGATGTTGTAAACCCAGCTAATCAAGAAGTGCTCGCGCAAGTGCCATGCGCTACAGACGCAGAGATGGATGCGGCGATTGCATCAGCCAGCGAAACATTTAAAACATGGAAAGATGTGCCTATTACTGAGCGTGCGCGCATTATGATGAAATACGCGGCGCTATTAAAAGAAAACCATGATGAACTAGCCACTATTATTTGTCATGAGCTAGGCAAAACGTTTGAAGATGCAAAAGGTGATGTGTGGCGTGGTATTGAGGTAGTTGAACAAGCTGCAAATGCGCCGTCGTTAATGATGGGTGAAACCATGGAAAACGTAGCACGCAAAATTGATACGTATTCTTACATGCAACCATTGGGTGTGTGTGCAGGTATTACGCCATTTAACTTTCCGGCAATGATCCCATTGTGGATGTTCCCACTGGCAATTGTGTGTGGTAACACCTTTATTTTAAAACCGTCTGAGCAAGATCCACTTACTCCTATGCGCTTAGCTGAGCTATTTATTGAAGCCGGTGCACCTAAAGGCGTGTTACAAGTAGTACACGGTACAAAACCACAAGTTGACCGCTTATTAGAAGACAAAGCCGTTCGTGCTATTTCATTTGTGGGTTCATGTGGTGTAGGTGCATACATTTACTCTAAAGGCACACAAAACTTAAAACGTGTTCAAGCGTGTGTTGGCGCTAAAAACCACATGGTAATTATGCCTGATGCGAGTAAATCGCATGTTGTTAATAACCTTGTGGGTGCCTCTGTAGGTGCAGCAGGTCAGCGCTGTATGGGTATTTCTGTGGCGGTATTTGTTGGTCAAGCAAAAGACTGGGTTGATGAAATTAAAGCAGGCTTTGAAGGTGTACGCCCAGGTGTTTGGGATGATGCTGATGCCGCTTATGGCCCACAAACATCACCTGCTGCAAAAGCACGTATTTTATCACTGATTGCGGATGGTAAAGCACAAGGCGCTACCTGTTTAATTGATGGCTCTGACTTTAGCGTTGAAGGTTACGAGCAAGGTAACTGGGTAGGTCCTACGTTATTTACTGATGTAACCAAAGATATGAACTTGTACAAAGAAGAGATTTTTGGCCCAGTATTGGCGTGTATGTTTGTTGATACCCTTGAAGAAGCCATTGCGCTTATTAACGAAAGCCCTTACGGCAATGGTACCTCACTATTTACCTCAAGTGGTGCGGTTGCACGTAAATTCCAACACGAAATTGAAGTGGGTCAAGTGGGGATTAATGTGCCAATTCCTGTGCCATTACCATTTTTCTCGTTCACGGGTTGGAAAGGCTCATTCTACGGTGATACTCACACGTATGGTAAACAAGGTATTCGTTTTTACACAGAAACTAAAACCATTACCTCACGCTGGTTTGAAGATGATATCGCTTCAGGCCCAAATATGAGTATTAATCTTAAGTAACATTTTAACCGCATAATTAATAAAAAAGAGGGGCACAACACACAGTGTTGTCGCTCCTCACTAATAACTCCCTTGATGGGATGCACCGACAACAAACAAAACACAACAAGAGGTCTACCATGGACTTTAACTTATCTGAAGATCAACAAGCTTTTGCGCAAACGGCGCGTCAATTCGCAGAATCTGAACTAGCACCACATGCAGCTAAGTGGGATCGCGAACATATTTTCCCAAAAGACACCATTAAAGCCGCTGGTGAGCTTGGCTTTTGTGGCTTATACACGCCAGAAGAAGCCGGTGGCTTAGGTTTATCTCGTTTAGATTCAAGCATTATTTTTGAGCAACTTGCACTGGGTTGTACAGCTACCACGGCTATGCTGACCATTCATAATATGGCAACCTGGATGATCGCAAGCTTTGGCACCGATGCGGTAAAAGACAAATACGTTGAGCAATTGGTAATGGGTGAATTGTTAGCCTCTTACTGTTTAACTGAGCCTGGCTCTGGCTCTGATGCTGCGTCATTAAAAACTAAAGCAGTTCGTGATGGCGATGAGTATGTTATTAACGGCTCAAAAATGTTTATTTCTGGCGCTGGTGAAACAGAAATTTTAGTGGTAATGGCACGTACAGGGGCTGATGGCCCAAGTGGCATTTCAGCGTTTGTTGTACCAGCAGATGCCAAAGGTATTGAGTACGGCAAAGCAGAAGAAAAAATGGGTTGGAATGCCCAGCCAACACGCTTAATTAGCTTTGAAGATGTACGAATTCCAGCAGCAAACTTGTTAGGCGCTGAGGGCGAAGGCTTTAAGTTTGCCATGCAAGGTTTAGATGGCGGCCGTATTAATATTGCAACTTGTTCTATTGGTACTGCACAAGCGGCACTTAATACTGCACGTGAGTATTTAAAAGAGCGTACCCAATTTGGTAAGCCATTGGCAGCATTTCAAGCGCTACAATTTAAAATTGCCGATATGAATACCGAGCTTGTAGCAGCACGCCAAATGGTACGACTCGCGGCGTTTAAACTTGATACTAACGACAGTGAAAAAACCACTTATTGTGCTATGGCTAAACGCTTTGCAACCGATGTTGGTTTTACTGTGTGTAACGATGCGCTGCAAATTCATGGTGGCTACGGTTACATTAAAGAATATCCACTTGAACGCCATGTACGTGACGTACGTGTTCATCAAATTCTAGAAGGCACTAACGAAATTATGCGCGTAATTATTGCGCGTCGTATCTTAGCCGAATCAGCCAGCGAAGTTTTATAAGGAGATTAGTATGTCAAATCCTAGCATTGAGTTAACTATTGAAGGCCATGTTGCTATTTTAACCATGTCGAATCCGCCAGCGAATACCTGGACGAAAGACACCTTAGTGGCGCTTAAAGACACGGTTAACCAATTAAATACCAATAAAAATATTTATGCGTTAGTACTGACTGGTGAAGGCGAGAAGTTTTTTAGCGCCGGTGCCGACCTCAATGTATTTGCCAGTGGCGACAAAGGTGTCGCCGCAGATATGTCATGTGTATTTGGTGAAGCGTTTGAAGCGCTAACTAATTTTAGAGGCGTGTCGGTTGCAGCCATTAATGGCTATGCAATGGGTGGCGGGCTTGAAGTAGCGCTTGCTTGCGATATTCGTATTGCCGAAGAACAAGCACAAATGGCATTACCTGAAGCCAAAGTGGGTTTATTGCCATGTGCTGGTGGAACGCAAAACTTAGCATGGCTCGTAGGTGAAGGCTGGGCAAAACGCATGATTTTATGCGGTGAGCGCTTAAAAGCCGATAAAGCCCTGCAAATTGGTTTAGTAGAAGAAGTGGTTGCACAAGGTGAAAGCTTTGCCGCAGCATTAAAACTGGCAAACCAAGTAGCAGAGCAAAGTCCATCGTCGGTTGCTGCATGTAAAACCTTGATTCAAAAAGGGCGTCATCAACCAATGGCGAATACATTGCCACTGGAGCGTGAACTGTTTGTTGGTTTATTTGATACCGAAGATCAGCAAGAGGGCGTGAACGCCTTTTTAGAAAAACGTAAAGCTATTTGGGTGAATGGCTAATGACAGAACTTACTCGTTTAAATTCAGCTGATGCTGCCGTGGTATTTGAAACGGCAACCACAGACAATGGCCGACTCATTGGTTTTGCAACCTTAAATGCGCCTAAATCGTTAAATGCCCTTAATTTTGAAATGATCAGCTTACTCGAGCCGCAACTACAGCAATGGGACAAAGACGATAACATTGCATTAGTGGTTCTTAAAGGCACTGGTGAAAAAGCATTTTGTGCCGGTGGCGATGTAGTGAGCTTACACAAAGCAATGAGTGAAGGTAAACCGAGCTCACTGGTTGAAGAATTTTTTACTCAAGAGTATCAGCTCGATTACCTAATTCACTGTTACAACAAACCCATTTTAGTGTGGGGTAACGGGATTGTAATGGGCGGCGGTTTAGGTTTAATGGCCGGTGCTAGCCACCGTGTGGTTACTGAAACATCACGCATTGCCATGCCAGAGCAAACTATTGGGCTTTACCCTGATGTAGGCGGCAGTTATTTTTTACATAAAATGCCCGCCCATGTTGGTTTGTTTTTAGGGCTGACCTCGGCATCTATAAATTGTGAAGACGCTAAGCTTGTATCGCTTGCCGATCACTTTGTAAATGCCGACAAGTACCCAGAGCTTGTTGAAGCATTACTCAATACAAAATGGGGTAAAACAGCAAGTTTAAATCACGACAAGCTAAGTACCTTGCTTATTGAGTTAGATAACAACTCTAGCCGTATGCCAAAAGGCAATTTAAAAGCAAACTTAAGCTTGATTCAAAAGCTTGGCGAGTTTGACACGTTACAGCAGCAGGTAGATTACATTTTAAATCTAAACACTGATGATAAATGGCTACAACGCGCACAAAAATCGTTGGCGCATGGTTGCCCTTTAAGTTGTGCCTTAGTAAGTGAGCAGCTCAAACATAGCAAAGGTAAAAACTTAGCTGAGTGTTTTAAAATGGAATTGGGCATGTCGGTTCGTGCCGGTGAAGTGGGCGAGTTTCAAGAAGGTGTACGTGCCTTACTAATCGATAAAGATGGTGCGCCACAGTGGCAGTTTAAATCGTTAGCTGATGTACCAAAAGAAGTAGTAGAGAGCTTTTTTGCAAACCGCTTTGGCGAGCAACATCCGCTAGAGCCGTACTTTTCACAACTAAATTTACAAGGGTAAAGCGATGAGTAAACTTAATATAGGATTTATTGGTTTAGGAAACATGGGCGGCCCAATGGCAGCAAACTTAGTTAAAGCAGGCCACAGTGTGCGCGTGTTTGACTTAAGTGCAGAGGCCGTGAAAGAGCTTGTGAATCATGGGGCTAGTGCGGCGCAAAGCGCCAGTGACTGTGCTCACGAGGCTGATGTGCTAATTAGCATGCTACCGGCAAGCAAACATGTTAAATCACTTTATTTAGGCACAGACGAGCAATCGGGTTTAATTAAAGTACTGAGTAAAAGTACCTTAGTGATTGATTGTTCAACTATAGATGCACAATCAGCACGTGACGTTGGCCATGCCCTAAGTGAGCAAGGTATTGCGTTTGTTGATGCACCGGTATCGGGTGGTGTAGCAGGTGCAACAGCAGGAACGCTTACGTTTATCGTTGGTGGTGAGCAAGCTGCATTTGATAAAGCCAATAGTGTATTGGTTGATATGGGAAAAAACATTTTCCATGCCGGTGATATTGGCGCAGGGCAAGTAGCAAAAATATGTAACAACATGCTATTGAGTATTTTAATGGCAGGTACCAGTGAAGCCATTCAAATGGGAATTAATAATGGCCTAGACGCAAAAGTACTCAGCGACATAATGAGCGCAAGCTCGGGTCGTAACTGGACGTTAGAGCTTTATAACCCTTGCCCAGGTGTTATGGAAACCGCTCCTGCAAGTAATAATTATAAACCTGGCTTTATGGTCGATTTAATGGCTAAAGACTTAGGCCTTGCTATGGAAGCGGCGCAGCAGAGTAATTCACTAACGCCAATGGGCTCAATGGCTAAAAATTTATACACTATGATGCAGCATCAAGGTGCGGGCAGTGATGATTTTAGCGCCATTTTTAAATTGTTTTCGAAGTAGGAAAGTATCGTGGAAATAAAAAATAATACCGTAGTTATTACCGGTGGTGCACAAGGCTTAGGCTTTGCTATGGCACATAAATTTGCCTTAATGGGGGCTAATATTGCGTTGATTGATATGGCGCAAGCCCAGTTAAATGAAGCAACTGAGCAGCTATCTGCATTAGCAGGCGTAACAGGCACTATTAAAGGCTACAGCGCCAATGTAACCGTTGAGAGCGAAGTTGAAGACGTATTTACCACCATTAATAATGACTTTGGTCACATTGGGGTATTAATTAACAATGCCGGCATTTTACGCGATGGCATGTTTATAAAAGCCAAAGATGGCAAAGTGGTTAAAAAAATGTCGCTTGATCAATTCCAATCAGTGATTGACGTTAACCTAACAGGCGTATTTTTAGCAGGCCGCGAAGCTGCAAGCCACATGATTGAATCAGGCAAAGGTGGCGTAATTGTAAATATGTCGAGCGTAGCGCGTGCGGGTAATATTGGCCAAACTAACTATGCTGCCTCAAAAGCCGGTGTTGTGGCACTCACCACTACATGGGCTAAAGAGCTTGGCCGCTTTGGTATACGCGTTGGCGCAATTGCTCCGGGTGTTATTAGCACCGCCATGACCGATGTAATGAAGCCAGAAGCAAAACAGCGCATGCTTGCTGTAACGCCAGTAGGTCGCTTAGGTGAAACCGCTGAAATAGCTCATACTGCTCAGTATATTATCGAAAACGACTTTTTTACTGGCCGTGTAGTAGAGATAGACGGCGGCATACGTTTATAACTTGTCAGCTCTAATTTAATTATTGAAAGCACAGCTCTTTGAGCTGTGCTTTTTTGTTTTAAATCGGAGAGTTTATAATCTTGAAAAAGGGCTGATAACTCCGTTTGCACCTTGTTGCAAAACATGGGTATATATTTGTGTGGTACGCACGTCACAGTGGCCTAGTTGTGTTTGAACTGTGCGGATATCAGCGCCGCTTTGCAGTAGATGCGTAGCGAAAGAGTGGCGCAAAGTATGTGGGGTAACGTGTTTGTTAATGTTTGCATCGAAAGCAGCTTTTTTAACCGCGCGTTGTACTTGCTTTTCATCAATATGATGGCGCCTTAATTGCTTACTCTCAGGATCAATACTTAATTTATAAGATGAAAATAAATATTGCCAGCCCAGCTGCTTATTATGGTTTGGGTATTTTTTACGTAACAAATGCGGCATGTACGCACCGCTATACAAAGGGTTTCTAAGATCTAATTGTAGGTAACTATCAACTAATTGTATTTGAGAACGTAATTGCGGTATGAGTTCTACGGCAAGCGTTACAACACGGTTTTTGCCTCCTTTACCATCCCAAATTCGAATGCAGTTATAGTCAAAGTCAATATCGTGTACCCTTAGACGCAGTACTTCCATTAATCGCATACCACTACCATAAAGAAGTGCACATGCTAAATAATGCTTTGCAATACAGTGTTTAAATAGCGCTGAAACCTCTTTCTGAGTAAGCACAACGGGTAATTTTCTTGGGCGTTCACTTTTTACAAAATTTAAAGATAATGAGAGGGGGCTCTTAATTATTTCTTTATATAAGAAACTTAACGCATTTAATGCCTGAGCTTGGGTGCCTTGCGCTACATTTTGCGAGTTTACTAAATGGTTTAAATATAATTCCACTTGGGTGTCTCCCATAGAGCTTGGGTGTTGCATATTATTAAAGCGGATATAGCCAGCTATCCAAAAAAGATAAGCTTCAATAGTGCTCTTTGCATACCGTTTGCTATACATTTGGTCTTTAATCATGGTTAGAAACAGAGATTTCATAAACGATATTTAACTTAAAAAAGAATACTGTATATATAGACAGTTAATGGTGTTTTGTCCAATAACATTATTAAAAGTCGTTTTGGTGTATTTTAAAAACGATAATTTTATAACTTGCGTAATAACTTGTTTACATTGAAGTTATTTAGTGGAATTATTGAGCCATGTAATATACGCCGTTTTGGGGTTTTATAACCCCCCAAAGTGGTGTTCAATAAGCTGTTAGGTAACAAATCAGGTGTATAGACTCATGGATAGAGTAGTAATTTTCGTTTTGTGTTTCTGCCTATTTATAGGTGGTGCAACTCACATATTTGATAATTTATATTATGGATTCTTGCCTTATAAATTTGCTCCTGAATGGGTTAATATTTATTGGACAGCGTTGGCTGTTATAGATATTGTGGCTGTTTACTTGTTAATTAAATGGCGTAACGCTGGTTTGGTGTTAACACTGGTTATAATGCTTAGCGACGTAGCAATTAATTCTGTTGCTTTTTATTTATTAAACGTTCTTTCGGATAGTTCTGCTTTACAACTTCAAACATTATTTCTAGGTTTCTGTATTGGTTCTTCTATTTGGTTATGGCAGTCGAAAAGTAAGGCTAACGTGGTAAATGTTACCTAACAAACAATTAAACAAGGACAAAAACAGTTGGTTTTGCTCCTTCGTCGCTTATTTTAACCAACTATTTTTTGCCTGTTAATTGGGCGTTAGCTGCTCTTAATTATTCGAATTCCAAGTGATTACCGATGAATAAAAATGAAATTCAGTTAATGAAAAAAGGTGAGCTTCACGTTCATTTAAATGGATTGGTGAGTACTGATGTTATTCGAAGCTTATTGGTAAGGAATCAAAGGGGTCAAATCTTGACTTCAGACATCAAAGAGCGAACTGTACAAGCATTGGTTAGCATACAAAGATTGACGATCTAGAAATTCATTCAATTCTAATGGTTTATTACTTTTAAACACACGTTGATTTTTTAAAACGGTAACTTTAGGTTGCCGTTTTTTTATGCCTATTATTTAAGTTTATTTTAAGCTTGCTCAGTTATTATAACTAATACTTAAATTCCAGAATCATTAAACTATTGAACTGACTTATTAACTCATTGTATGTTTCAGATCATTAAACTGTGAGTGATTAAAGGTTAGCCTGTATACATGTACTCATATGCATAAGTGAGCTTTTAACTTTAATGCGTTTATTAGGAGGTATTATGAATTTTAAAAACACAACATCTCATTACAATACACTCTCTATAGCCTTACACTGGCTTATGTTTATTTTAATAGTCACTGTTTACGGCAGTATAGAGTTACGTGAATTATTTGATAAAGGCACTGAAACCCGTGATGCCTTTAAAATGTGGCATTTTATGTTGGGTTTATCGGTTTTAGCTTTAGTAAGCGTGAGGGTAGTTGCGCGTGTAGTGGGCGGCTCGGTACCAGCCATACACCCTGAGCCTGCAAAGTGGCAAGATAAGTTAGCTAAATTTGTACACCTTGCGCTGTATGTGTTTATGTTTGCTATGCCTATAGCTGGTTGGTTAATTTTGAGTTTAGCAGGTAAACCCATCCCGTTTTTTGGTTTAGAGCTGCCTCCATTGGCAAGTGAAAACAAAGAGCTGGGTAAAACCATTAAAGAAATACACGAAACTGCGGGCGAAGTGGGGTATTACGTAATAGGCTTACATGCGGCGGCTGCATTATTTCATCATTACATTTTGGCTGATAATACCTTTAAACGTATGCTGTTTTCTAAAAAATAAACACATCACTTACAAAAAGGGAGACCATGTGTCTCCCTTTTTATATTAATTAATGACTTGTACTCTTAAACCCTATTCTAAACCCGCCCCAATGTTTACCGTTTACATAAATTGGCACCGAGAGGTCATGCAGTATTTCACCGGTATCACGTTTATAGGTTTGTAATAAAAAGCTTTCGGTGTGGCTACCACAGCGAATTCCTGTCGGGTCATTAAAAATACGTTTAGTACGGTTGTTTACTAAATCTTTTTCAAAGTTACCGGTTAGAGCTTGGCTATAGCGTTTGTTATGAGTAGGAAAGTAGCCCTTTGTATCAACGGCTCCTGCAAAAATAATGTCTTTATTTTCCAGTATTGGTTCTTGTATAGCCGGCAATGATTGATCTGTAAGTTTATCGTAATCGGTTGTGTACTTGGTTGGATTGGTATTTTCGATGGGTTTATAGTTTTGCGAAAAAAGTTGTTGCTGGGTTATTTTTCCGCTTTGGATCCAAGTCTCAAAACATTCGCCAATTGCTTTACTGGCGTGTTTAGCTGATGTCAGAATTGGTTTAAAGAATGCGTCATACTCTATGTTTTCAAGCTCTCTAAATATTGATTCTGATCCCAGCGATAAAGAAGACGCTTGCTGAGAAATTGTACTGCCTTTTTTAGTAACTTCGCCCAATAAACTACTAATACTAGTGACTGAGCTATTTATTTGTGTGGTTGCATGCTGAAATGCAGAAACAGACTGATGCATACTATCAAGCGCGGTAGATGAGGCACCAATATCTTGGTTAATTGTTAAAAAGGATTGAGTCACGTTTTCAAGCTCTGATTTTACAGAAATACTTTGCTGTGAAACCTGCTTCATATCTTCATTGGTTTTTATACTGTTGGCGTTAATGTCTGTGAGCATGTCTGCAATTTGTTTGGTTGCTTCATTGGTTTTATTTGCAAGGTTACGCACTTCGTCGGCAACAACCGCAAAACCACGACCTTGCTCACCTGCACGAGCGGCCTCTATGGCTGCATTTAAAGCAAGTAGATTGGTTTGCTCTGCAATGTTTTGAATAACTTGGGTAATGCTTTGTATATCACTGGCACTTTTTAATAATAAATCTAATTGCTGGGCCACTTTATCTATAGAGCCTGATAACGAATCAATTTGGCTGGTGGCCGTTTGTAAGCGGCTATCGGCAGAGCTTGAGGCTTGCGCTGTTTGTACCATTGCTTGATTAATAGTGGTCATGCTGTCACTGAGTTCAGTACTATTTTGTGAAAGCTCGTGTGTGGCACGCCCGACAGTTTCACTCTCGTTATAACAAGCGTCTATTTCTTTAGATAAGCTATCAACATAAAATGACACTTCAGCTGCGCCTATGGCATTTTTTGAGGTGGTTTTGGTAATGTTTTGTGCAATTTTGTTATTGAACGACTGCACGGCACCTAGTGACGAATTGTTATTTGCTGATTCAGATTTTGCTGGTTTTATATAAAAAATTGCAGATAACAGCACTATAATTGCTGCAGCAATGGTGGAGAGCTGTTCAAAATAGAAAAGAAAACAAATGCTTAAATAAAAAATGCTGTAGAGCAGGTAGGTTATTTTCATTCCTTTGACCTCGTTACTAATTGTTCCTTCTATCTTTGACTATAAATCAAACAAAATCAAATAATAAACACACTTTTAAGGATTTATTAATAGTGATGTATTGAGTTCTATAAAACTGTTTTCGTACAAAAAGCGCCAAAGTAGTAAACCTACTTTGGCGCTTTTATTAGTATTAATAAACAATTAGTTAGCTAATAACCATTCGCTTAATAAGCGAACACCAAACCCCGTTCCCCCTGGTGAAAGCTCATCTTTACCTTTTTTCACTAAGGCATTACCTGCAATATCGATATGCACCCAACGGGTATCGCCAGCAAAATGCTCTAAGAAAGTGGCAGCAGTGGTTGCACCTGGGCCACCTGAACCCACATTTGTTAAATCAGCTATGTCAGACTCCAACATATCTTTATAACCTAGAGGTAAGCGCCATAGGTTTTCGTTTACTTGTTTACCAGCTACCGTTAGTTGTGATACTAAAGTGTCGTCATCTGAGAACACAGCCGCGTATTCATTGCCTACAGCACGGATTTTTGAACCGGTGAGTGTTGCAACATCAATCATAATTTCTGGTTTGTAGTGCTCACGCGCATACCACATAGCATCACTTAATACTAAGCGTCCTTCGGCGTCGGTATTTAAAATTTCAACACTTAAGCCCTCAGCGGTGCGAACTACATCACCTGGGGCTACAGCGAACTGCGATACCATATTCGCAGCCATGCCCATAACGGCTACCACGTTTTTGTCAGCTTTAGCTAACGCCATTGCTTTAACTGTACCAAGCACTGCAGCAGCACCGGCCATGTCTGACTTCATACGTGCAATAGATGCACCGGTTTTAATACTGTAACCACCTGAGTCAAATGTAATGCCTTTACCAACAAGGGCAATAGGGGCATCGTCAGACCCTTTATAATGGGCAACCACTAAACGGGCACCTTGCTGGCTACCTCGGCCAACAGCTTCTAATGCACCCATACCCAGTTCTTTTATTTCTTTAGGCTCCAATACTTTGATGGTTACGCCCAAAGATGCTAATTCTTTTGCCGCATTAGCAAAATCAACAGGTGTCATTTCGGTAGCGACTTCAGATGTTAAATCGCGGGCTAAAAAAACACCGGCTTGAATACTTTCTAATTGGGTGTAAAGCTTGCGAGTTTGCTTAGTGTTATCAACATCAAATGTATAGCTAACTGTTTCAGTGTTTGGTTCTTTTTTATAGTTTTCAAAACGATGATCGCGTAAGTTTGCACCATGGGCAAAGTTAGCAGCAAGCAATGCATTGTCACTTACACCGGCTACATCTTCAAATACAACGCTGGCAGTGCCAACTTTGGCTTTAACTAGTTGAGCGTGAATATTACCGCCTAACTTAGCTGCTTTTGCTTTATCAAGCTCGCTAGTTTTACCAGTACCTACGACTAAAACGCGGCTGTAGTTACTTTTACTTGGCGCAATAAGTTGTGCCACTTTAGCGTAATCGCCGGTAAAATTTTCTATATCAATAACGCGTTGCAATTGGCCATCGAACTGCTTGTCGAGCGCTTGAAATTGGCTGTTGTTTCCATCTTGGCTATAAAATACAACCAGCGTATTTGCATCGCTGTTCACTTTTGAAGAAAAATTAAAGTCTGCGGCTTGGGCATTCATGCACATACTCAGAGCAAGCGCTATTGAAGAGGCTTTTATAATACGTTTCATTTTTTTAACCTAAGAATAATATAAAGGTGTGTTTTACCCTATTTACGATGCTGTGGTTAAGTAGGATACGGCGAAATAGCAAATAACAGCGATATATGTCTAAACCATGACTAAATATCATGACATAACGGCTTGATAAACATATTGTGATGCTTAAAGGTTTAATTAACACAATGCTCGCGTTACTATCAAATATAAAGGTAACACTGCGCTTTTAACAACTAACCTAGAGAACCCGCATTGAAAGCTAAAGAAATTCGCAATTTTTATATTAACGAAGAGCAATCGGTTTATTTGCTGTCACACCGTGATGCAAAAAAACATCGTCAGTGGCTTAATATTTGTATTAAACAGCTCACTTTGCTTGGGTATAAAAAGGTAGAAATGATTGGCTCAGGGGCATTTGGGTTTGTATTTGCAGGGGATGATGAACATGGCCTGCCTTGGGTGTTTAAGTTTTCTAGAATTACGCTCGCGCAAAGTGTACGTGATCGCCTTGAAGATGAAGCGTATATGCTTTCGCAAATCAAAAATCCCTTAGTGCCAACATTTTATGGCTTTGAGCGAATAAAAAAACAAGGTATTTTGATGATGGCGCGCGCCATTGGTGAAGACCTTGAAAAAGTATCACTAAAGCAAGGGCGCTTACCGGCCGCCAAAATAATGAGCTTAGCGGTTAAATTAAGAAATGTGTTGCTTGATTTACGTCGTCATAAAAATGGTTTAAGCCCGCAGCCTATTGTACATGGTGATATTAAACCCTCTAACTTGGTGTGGGATGAAAATGAAAAGCAGCTTTCATTGGTTGACTGGGGAAGCTCTGTTTATGCCCAAGTAGATGAACAAGGAAACCCAATTGCCAGTAATTTTATGGATTTAATGTCGGGTGACTTAAGTACTACCAATGCCCGTATGGGCGATGTGTATTTTATAGGTGATGCGCAAATGTCGGGTGAAAAGTCATCCCCTCGTTTTGATGAGCAGGGGGTTGCATCAACGCTATATGCACTTGCCTCGGCGCAGTCTTGCCGATTTGGTGCTCAGGCTATACCGGCCAGTAGTTTAATGCTACCTAAAGAGCTGGCGAATGTAATTGATGGCATGCTTTCAAAAGAGCGTAGTGTAAGGGATAGAGCCGGCGACTATTTTATGCGTAACATAGAAACCATGGCAAAAGCATTTTTACCAGAGCTACCAAAGCAAGACACTAAAGCACGCATTCCTTTTTGGTTTAGCCAAGATCCTGAGCCCGAAACCGTAGTTTATAGCTCTAGAAAACAATTTTTACGCCAAGCCGACCATAAACAGCAATTGTTAGATGTAAACGATGCTCAGTTAGATAGGTATTACAAAGAGTTTTTATTTGATACTGGGGATACTGAAAAAGCGTTTTTAGCCTCTATTAGCCGCTTAGCTAAATATCCTGTAGTAGGAGGGCTCAGCTTTCATTGGAAAGATGAATCTTTGTATGTTGAATCGTCACTCATTATGCATGACGAAACACTCGCAACCGCATTCACCGATGCAGTAAACAACACAGTAATGTTAGCCCAGGCTATTAGCCAAAAAGGCTTATTTAAGTGTTGTTTATTTGATGCCCGCAAAACAATTCAGTTAGAACGTGATGGGACTGGCGCGTTTAAATTTAACCAGTTACCTGAGCTTGATTATGAAGTGGTTAATGTAAAAGCCAGCGATGTAACCCGTCCACACTCATACTTTGAAGATGGTAAAGACCCCGATGAGCAACTGCAACTGCCTAAAAAAGTGATTAAATGTGTATTTGAGCTAAACCAGATACATCATACGGGTTGTATTATTTTTGAAGCACTACCAGATAGGATGAAAATTCACCATTACTACAGATTACTTGATGCCAGCAAAGAAGTAGAATTTAAACGTTTACTAAATAAGCTTATGCAATACGCGGTAAATATTACCGACGTGGGGGTGGCTGGCTTTATGAAGTTACCTTATAAAAACACTCGTGAGTTTGGTTTATGTGAACAACAACCCAGCAATTATTACCCTAAAAATCCAAAGCAACTACTTAATTAATAAACCGCTCGCTTAAGCTGGTGGTTTAAAAATTGAAAGTACAAAAATAGAAAGTTCAATGGCAAAATTTAAACCACAAATTACATTACAAAGTTTCGGCATATATAGTCACTGGGACAAAGACAGTAAATCGCTACCGCAAATTACTCAATTCACTACGCAAGTCAAAGCAGAACTTGATGTAGAATTTGGTCTGATAGTTAATATTAAAAAAGCTAAAGGCGAAAAACTACATTTTTGTATTTACCACCCAGGTATTATAGATACCAATGGCGAAGTGATGCTGCCTTTTGAGGGCACTGTATACGTTAAAGATAACGACTGGTCGTTTTATTTAGGCGATACGGTATGGGAGCCTATTGAGGATAAAATAGGTGACTGGCGTATGACCCTATCTTTAGCGGGGAAAGTCATTGCGGATAAAACATTTAATCTTATTAATGAAAAAACTAAAACTGAAGACGACTTTTGGAAATACCGCGGTTATTAATGACTTCAGTTTGCAGTAACGCAAGAGCTAACGTTTATTGTTAACTCTTGCCTAAAATACGTATTAGTTACCCCACGGGTTACTTGAATTTGAACGTTGCTTACGGGTACGCGCACGTTGTTTTGCTGCTTTTTTTTCTTGAATACGTTTTGCATCAGAAAAGCTTAACTCGCAAGGCTCACCTGGTTTATCGCCTTCAGGAATAATGCGGTCGCGTGGAGGCAGTTCGTATTGTACGTCATCTGGGCGAGGTAAGTTTTTAAGGCGGTACAAATAGAAATTATCTACTTTTTGTTGTGCCCACTCGGTTTTACGCAAAAATTTAACTGCAGATTTAATGTCTGGATTATTTTTAAAGCAGTTAAGTTGTAAGTAGGCATGCAGGAGTTCCCACCCATATTGCTCAACCAGTTCTTCAACCACTTGCTCTAATTTAACGCCTTGCAGTGGGTTATTACTGAAAAGTTCTTGGTTGCTCATAGGTGTTCTCTCGTTATTAAAAAATCAGCGAACATTATAAATTTAATAACGAGAGTTTAGTAGCAAAAATGCTTAACTTTGACAATTAACCACTACACGACCACGAATTTGGCCTTGCATTAGTTGCTCGGCGCTTTCAATGACTTGATCAAGATTTATTTCAGTTGAAATTTTATCCAAGTAATCGGCATTAACTAATGAAGCTAAACGTTCCCAAGCTTCAACACGATCCGCTTTAGGGCGCATAACGCTATCAATACCCATTAATGAAACCCCACGTAAAATAAAGGGTGCAACCGAGGCCGGTAAGTCCATACCTTGAGCAAGCCCGCAAGCAGTAACAACCCCCCCATATTTAAGTGATGCACAAATATTTGCAAGTGTATGGCTACCCACAGAATCAATAGCTGCAGCAAAGCGTTCTTTTTGCAGAGGTTTACCAGGGTTAGAAAACTCATTTCTATCAATTACATTAGTTGCTCCTAATGATTTTAAATAGTCTGCTTGCTCCATACGACCTGTTGCAGCGGTGACTTGATAACCTAGCTGGCTTAGTAAATAAATAGCAAAACTGCCTACGCCACCATTAGCACCGGTCACTAAAATTTCACCTGACTCGGGAGTAACGCCTTGCTTTTCTAGTGCAATAACACTGAGCATTGCCGTATAACCGGCAGTACCAATTTGCATAGCTTGTTTAGGTGATAAGTTAGCGGGTAGGGGAATTAACCAATCACTGCTCAGTGCCGCTTTTTGAGATAAGCCACCCCAGTGCTTTTCGCCAACACCAAAACCATTTAAAATAACGTGGTCGCCACTTTTAAATTCAGCACTGTCGCTGCTACTCACTGTACCCACTAAATCAATCCCCGGCACCATAGGAAAGCTACGTACAACAGGGCCTTTACCCGTGATGGCTAAGCCATCTTTATAATTTAAGGTACTGTAAAGCACATCAATTAATACATTTTCGTTTGGCAGATCGTCACTGTTTATGGTGCTTAGGGCTGCAGTGTAGTTGTCGTCTTGCTTATCTATAACAATAGCTTTAATAGAATTGCTCATTAGATTTCCTTTTAGACCGATCGTCTTTAAATTAGTAATAAAAAATGCATTAACTGAGTAATGCGCGTAAAAACATTTCTGTGTATAAAGTAAGTGGCTTACTTGATTGGGTTAGTTTAGCTCGCATTACTGCGCCTTCCCAACCCACCCAAAAATATTCACTCATTTGTTCGGTATTAATGTGTGGATTAATAGTTTGTTGCTGCTGGGCTAAATCTAAACATCGTTTTAATTGTTGTTGCCAAGCGATGTAGCTTTGCATTAAACGAGTTTTAAAGTCGTCACTTAAATGATTAAGCTCTTGATTTAAGTTACCCACCAAGCACCCGCGTTTGTAATCATACTTTTGCATTCCAGCAATTGCGCTTTGTGTGAAATTAACAATGCGCTCAAGTGCGGGGACTTCAGATTGCTCTAGGTAAAATTTAAGTTTATTTATAAAAAAATCGTCGTAGGCATCAACAAGAGCCAAACCATAGGCTTCTTTACTTTTAAAGTAATGATAAAAAGAGCCTTTTGGTACTTTTGCTTTTTTTAATATGGTATCGAGCCCGGTGGCACTAAAGCCAAACTCAGTTAAGGTTTCTAAGCCCACACGAATGAGCAGCGCTTTTGTATCTGCGCTGTCTCTGGCTATTTTGGGTGGGCGGCCACGCCTAGTTGCAACTGATGGTGTTTTGTTCATGCTTCATATTAGACCGATCGGTTTTAATTAATCAAGCTTTTATTTGGGATGTTTTTAAAACAGCTCTGACGTTCATTTTTTGATTACAAATTAATTGGGAACTTAAGGGTATATTGTTAGTCACAAATATGACACTTATGTGTTTTGAACCGATGTATCGGAACATTTTAATAAAGTTAAATTGGTTAAAGTTGAGCAATAAAATTATTTTTAAATTAATTTATCATTGCATCAGCAGCTTAGTTAAAGTCAAACAAATTAATTGTATTTTGTGTTTGAATTAAACATTTTTGTTGGCTATTTATTAAATGTAGATGAACTTAATGCTACAAAAATATAAATATAAAGGTGAGGATTTTACCGATGAAGAGACAGAAAAGAGATCGTTTAGAAAGAGCTCATTCTCAAGGTTTTAAAGCTGGTTTAGCTGGTCGCTCAAAAGAGCACTGCCCTTATCAACAAGTTGATCCTAAGTCTGAGTGGCTTGGTGGTTGGCGCGAGGCAATAGAAAATCGCAATATGTATAAAACATAAACTCACAACGAATTTAAGCAAAAAAGCCTCTAGTTAGAGGCTTTTTTGTTGCGTGCGTTAAAATTAAAACGCGCTAGTGTCTTGGAATAAGCCCACTTTTAAATCTTTTGCTTCGTATATAACGCGGCCGTCTACTTCAACAGTGCCATCAGCCATGCCCATAAACAACTTACGTTTAATAACGCGTTTCATATCGAGACGGTAAGTTACTTTTTTTGCCGTTGGTAGAATTTGGCCAGTAAATTTAACTTCACCTACACCTAATGCGCGGCCAAGACCTGGGCCACCAGACCAGCCTAAGAAAAACCCAACCAGTTGCCACATTGCATCTAAGCCTAAACAACCCGGCATTACAGGGTCGCCTTTAAAGTGGCAGTCAAAAAACCAAAGGCTAGGGTCAATATCTAGCTCAGCAATAATTTGGCCTTTACCGTGCTCACCACCATCATCGGTGATAGAGATGATACGATCCATCATTAACATGTTGTCACTTGGTAAACGACAATTTCCTTCACCAAACATTTCACCTTGACCACAAAGGATCAAATCTTCTTTTGTATAGCTATTTTTAGGTTCCATAACACTTTATCTTTGCTTAGAAATTGCCCCGTACTTTAGCGTACACTTGTACGCTAAACAACTCGGAGCAGTTAAAAAATGGTTTAAATATAGCCAATCAGACAATGCAACTGATTTTAGTATGATTAAACCGCGCAATTACTAACAGAAATCATTATAATTAGGGCTGACTTTTAATCAGTTTAAAGGAAATTTATGACCCTTTTTGTTAACTCACTCACTGTGATTGATTTTTCTTACTTATGCAATAAACGCGGTGCAGTTGGCGAAAGTTGGATTGTTGATTTGACTTTACATGGCAAACTAAATGAAGAGTCTATGGTTTTAGACTTTGGCTTAGTTAAAAAGCAAATAAAAGGCATTATTGATGAGTGTATTGATCACCGTTTAGCTGTTCCAAATAACATAAACGGTAGCATTAATGAATTTGCTGATCATAAAACATTAGATTGTACATTTGGTGAGAATAAGCACCTTGCAATGAGTGCGCCTCATCAAGCTTTTTGCCTGATAGATACCGATAAGATAACCATTGAGTCGGTCACAGAGTATTTAATTGCCACAATACTGCCACAGCTTCCTGATAATATTGAAAAAATTGAACTGGTATTAAAGCCTGAGCACAACCAAAGTTTTTACTACCACTACAGCCATGGCCTTAAAAAGCATGATGGTAATTGCCAGCGCATTATTCATGGCCATCGTTCACAAATAGGGATCAGTTTAGGTGGTATCTCTATGCCTCGTTTACAAAAACAGTGGGCTGATAAATGGCAAGATATTTACTTAGCTACCAGCGATGATCAAATCAGCGCCTCTGAATTAAAGCATATTATCGCCAAAGAGGATGACGTGTGTTTTGCATATACAGCCGCGCAAGGTTATTTTGAAATGGCAATTAGCGAATCGCGTTGCGACATTTTACCCATAGATACCACAGTAGAATGTATTGCTGAGTATATTGCCGGCCAAGTAAAACTGCAGCATCCAGAAAAAGACGTAAAAATTACTGCTTATGAAGGCGTTGGTAAGGGGTCAATTAGTTATGCTTAAATCCTTATTAGTGTCAGCGTTAATTGCATCATTTAGTTTTAGTGCTTTGGCAGTTGAACTAAAAGGGCATTTAACTCAAGGCGGCTTGGTTACAGGGCAATTAAATAACGCAAAATCAGTTAGTTTAAATGGTAAGCCATTAAAGCTATCTGATACTGGCTTATTTGTATTTGGTTTTGGTCGTGATGCAAAACCAAACCACACTTTATCATGGGTTGATAAAAGTGGAAAAAACCACAGCCAAGATTTAGTTATAACTCTTCGTGACTACAACATCGATAAAATAACCGGTGTTGCAAAAAAATATGTATCGCCACCAAAAGCGGTCAGTGAACGTATTAGCCGTGAAGCGGTCGCGGTAAGAAAAGCGCGCGCTGTTGACTCTGACCTAGAGTACTTTTTACAGCCTGTGCTTAGGCCTGCCGAGGGCCGTATTTCAGGTGTTTATGGAAGCCAGCGTTACTTTAATGGTGAACCACGCAGACCACACTTTGGTTTAGACATAGCAAATAAAACAGGCTCTCCTGTGTATGCGCCGATCAGCGGTACCGTGGTATTTGCTGAACCAGATTTATATTACTCAGGTGGTACTTTAATTTTAGATCATGGCCACGGTGTTACCTCGACTTACATTCATCTAAGCAAGCTAGATGTAAAAGTGGGGGATAAAATTACACAAGGTATGAAAGTGGCTGAAATAGGTGCTACGGGACGTGTAACTGGCCCGCATTTAGATTGGCGATTTAATTGGCAAGGTGAACGCCTTGACCCTGCATTATTGATGCAAGACACATTAGCAAACAAAAAGTAGAGATTATGACTCAAGTAGAGCGCGAAGCAATTATTGCGCAACGTATAAAAGATTCGACCACATCGGTAACAAAAGCGGTATTTCCTGGGCGTACTAATCACCACAATACGCTATTTGGTGGTGATGCATTAGCGTGGATGGATGAGGTTGCTTTTATAGCAGCTACCCGTTTTTGCCGTAAGCCATTAGTGACTATTTCATCTGATAGGGTAGATTTTAAAGAGGCTATTCCGGCAGGTTCATTTGCCGAATTAATCTCAAAAGTGTCGCATGTAGGGAATACAAGCCTAAAGGTAGATGTTGAAATATTCCTAGAAACCATGCACAAAGATAATAAGCATTCTGCTATTACGGGTAGTTTTACTTTTGTTGCCGTGGATGATAACCACAGACCAACACCGGTAGTATGCGATAAAATGCTACATGGCTTTGAGTTATAACGCAAAATAGTAAATAAATATAAGCATCAAACTAGGTGCTTATATTAAAACCCATTAAGAACACATCATACTTTATTTTTTAATGTTTAAAACTTAGCATTAATGTTTGTTTGAGATAATAAGTAAAAAAGGAGGGTGTAAATTTCAAAATAAAAAGGCGTGCACAAAGCACACCTTTTAAAAAATTAAAGTACCATGGCGGCTATCCAGCCGAATACCAATAGCGGTATATTAAAGTGAATGAAGGTTGGTACCACTGAATCCCAAATATGGTCGTGCTGACCATCAGCATTAAGGCCGGAAGTTGGCCCTAATGTGGAGTCGGAGGCAGGGGAGCCAGCATCACCTAATGCGCCAGCAGTACCAACAAGTGCAGCGGTTGCCATAACCGAAAAGTTTAGCTCTAAACATAAAGGAACAAATAAGGTGGCAATAATAGGCACCGTTGAAAACGAGCTGCCAATTCCCATCGTTATAAATAAGCCAACTAATAAAATTACAGCCGCAGCCATCGGCTTATTACCATCAAAAATTGCGGCGCTACTGTGAACTAAGCTGGCTACGTGTCCGGTTTCTTTCATGACCGCGGCAAAACCTTGTGCTGAGATCATAATAAAACCAATCATGGCCATCATTGCCACGCCTTTACTAAATACGTCGCCGTTTTCTTCCCACTTAACCACACCAAATACACTAAATATAACTACGCCAACTAGGCCGCCTAATATCATAGAGCCACTGGCATTTTGAGCAATTAACGACGCAACAACAGCAAATAAACCAACCATCATTACTTTTTTGGGGTTATCAATTTCTGTTTGTTTACTCTCAACGGTAAGGGCGGTATTTGTATATTCTCGGCGTTTTCTATAAGTAATAAACAGCGCAATTAACAACCCCACGAACATGCCAATAGCAGGAATAATCATTGCCAAAGGTACGCTGGTATTGACTATTTCAAGGCCATTATCCACTAGGTTTTTATGTAATATAGAGTATAAATAAATTCCACCAAACCCATAAGGGAGTACCATATACGAGGTGGCTAAACCAAAGGTTAAAATACAAGCAATAGCGCGTCTGTCTAATCGCAATTTGTTAAACACCACTAATAACGGCGGAATTAGAATAGGAATAAACGCAATATGAACAGGGACTAAATTTTGTGAAGAAATAGCACAAATCAAAATAATAAACAGAATAAAGTAGCTTAATATGGTTTCACTAGAGCCCGTTTGTGCATTTACTTTAGCGAGTAACTTAGCGGCCAAAATACGCGTTAAGCCTGACTTAGAGATAGCGACGGCAAATGCACCTAACATCGCATAGCTTAAAGCAATTTCGGCGCCTGATGATAAGCCAGAATTAAATGCATCAATACTTTCTTTTAAGCCCATGCCTGCGGTTAATCCGGCAACAAGCGCACTTATTGTCATTGCAACAATCACATTTACACGGACTAAAGTGAGTCCCAGCATTAAAATAACGCCGATAATAACTGCGTTCATAGATTTCTCTGTTTTGTAGATTTAATTAATTTTATCAGATCTTTAGCCTGATTTTTACGTTCTTTAGTAAATGGATGCCTTGCATAGCGCACTTGCTTAAATAACTCACAAAAAGCGGTTATTTGTTGCTCTGCATGGGGCGCTTGATTGCTAATGTGTTCTAAAGTTTGGGTTGGCGTGGCATTTTCAGGATAGCTAATCGCGTGTTTATTAGCCCAACGAATAATTTCATAAAATTCACTTACCAGTGGCGGTTGCTTTGTTGAGGCTTTAGGTCTGTTTAAATAAATAAAGTAAGCCGTAAAACTCAAAATTAAAATAATAATAGCCCCAAGTGGCACCAGCCAAATAAACTTATTACCAAATAAGGTAGCAAATAAATCTTGTTGCTTGTCTTTATCAAACCCAAGTACCCAACTAGACCATTGATAATCTAAGTTTTCTAATTCAAGTCTAAGCCAATTAATGGCGGCATAGTTACTTAAACTAACAAGTCCAAAGCTAATATTATTTTTAAATTCGTCATTAAGGGTGGTACTTTGTGACAAGGAGCCGTTTAACCGCTCGGGTGCGACAACCGCTGTGGCATCAAATACTTTCCAACCGGCACCGGTATATACTTCAACCCAGGCATGCGCATCGTATTGACGAATAGTCATATAATCACTGTTTTTATTTAGCTCGCCTCCTAAATAGCCACTGACAACACGCGCAGGAATACCTGCACTTCTAAAAATAAATGCGGCGGCACTGGCATAATGCCCGCAAAAACCGCGTTTATTATCAAACATAAACTGATCGAGCGTATTTTCGCTGCGCATGGGTGTGGGTGTAAGTGTATAGCTAAATTCATTTTTTGAAAAATAGCTTAAAAGTCGATTAAAAAATTCATCGGCATTGGCGCTATTATTTTTTAATTGTTGCGCTAACTGCTGAGATTTTTGATTATTACTAACAGTTAATTGGCTATAAAACCGCTGTTGGGACTTATTAAGCGATGTACTAGATAACGGTTCACTATTAACTGCATATTGTAAAACCTTGGATTTATATTGTTGTTTTCGTAATAAACCTAAAGTATTGGCAATAACATTGGGGCTTTCACTGCTTGAAAAACCAAGCCCATATAGCCAATCTGAAATAGCAGGCTCAGCTATAACCGTATACTGAGCCTCATTTTCACTCGTGCTTTTTTTAGCGGGTAATATCAACGCTTGCTTTAAAAAGGAGGATGTTTTCCACGCTGCACCATCAAATTCATCATGTACAATAGCGCGCCAATAATAGGGCGTAGGGGGTGGTGTACCATTAAATTTTGCTCTAAATACCAGTTCATCAGAATTTGATAACTTTGCTATATCAAACGGATCGACTTGTTCAGATAATCCTGTTTGTGCCATTTTTGGACCGGGTAGTTGCCAAAATGCCGGAAGTTTAGGTAAAAATAATAAAAGTATTACGGCTAAAGGAAAAGCCAGTAGCATAATTTTAGCACTTAGTTTTGAAGAGAGTTTTAAGCTATGACTAGACTCTAATAACCCTAGCACCGCAAAGTTTAAAATATAGAAGGTGCTTATAACTAAGGTAGTAAAAATGGTTTGGCTAAACAAATATACCGCTGAGAGTGAAAAGAACGTAAGAGTAATGATCAATTGGTAATGCTGTTTTGATTTTGCCTGCAATAATTTAAAAACACACGACAATAACAGCATGGCTACAAACAATACGACGGTATCTTTAAAGCCTATGCTGCTTAGCATAATAATTAATGCAATGGCGGCCAATCCATTAGCAAACCACGCGTTGGGTTTTTGCTTTTGCTTAACTGTTAAATAAACATTCCAGCCACATAACACGCTAAGCATTGCAATAAAGGGCAGGGGTAAGTGCTCTGTAAAAAAACTGACTAGCCCTAAGTAAATAAACGATAGAGCAAAGTTAATAACACGATGGTTTTTAATCTCATTCATTATCATCACCGACTAAGCTTAACGCTTCTAAACAGCGCTGATGATGCAGCTTGCCTGAATTGCAGGCGATTAAATTATTGGGAAGTTTTAAAGAATAATTAATATCACTTTCAAATGCTTGGCAAACTAAAAAACAGAGTTGCCCTAAACGCTCTTCAGTATCGCCCGTGACTAAGTTAAAATCGAATTGTGCATCCGCTGATTTAAAATCACTAAATTGTTTTACAAGTAATTGCTGTGTTTTTGCATAGTGCTTCCATGATATTCGCTGTAACCCCATTTCTGGCAAATGAGTAATTAAACTTTCAAATTCATCATCACCTTTATGTTTTTCAGTGCCTTCATCGGTATTATTTGCAACTAAGTTTTGGTGTTTTTGATTTGATGTTTTAATTATTGACGGATAAACATACACTACTTTATTCGGTTGTATATAACTCCACACACTGACTAAACCAAAGGGGTAATTACTGGCAATTTTTATTGGCTTTAACTTGTAACAGCCTCGCTTGGTGTAGGGTAATGATAATTGGCATTTTATTACTTCTTTAACGCGCGTAATGTAACACGCATTTTTTAAATCCTTGGGGTAACTCAATGTAATGGATTGGCAAGGATCATCGGCTTCTATTTGCCAAACTAGCTGTGGTGTCTGAGGCGCAAAACTTGCAATGGCGTATTTAAAGCTGACAGTTAAACCTCTGGCATTACTGTAGCCCAATAACAATGCAAAAATTATAATCACAAACATTAAATAAGCCATAAACAGAATTAAATTATTTTGATAATTAATCCCCATTACAAAATTTAATGATGCAACAACGCTAAAGTAAACGCCAAGCGTGGATGGTAAAACATAAATAGTATTATGTTTTAAGGTGATGCTATTTTTTTTGTGCTTATTTTTTAATAAGGCCGTTAAAATCGCGCTTTTTATATCGTCAATAAAAGTAGGGCGCTTAAATTTATAAATACGCATTTACCTAAACGGGCACTAAAACATGTTTTAAAATGGCCGCTATTTGTGTATCGCCCGCATCACTATGTAAGCCTAATCGATGCTGACACACACTTGAAAAAACAGCCTGTACATCTTCGGGTAGTACATAATCACGGCCTTCAATATAGGCCCACGCTTTGGCCGATTTAGCTAGTGCCATACTGGCTCTTGGGGAAAGCGAAGTCGTTAATGTTTGAGACTCACGAGTATAAGTCACTAACTCAATTATATAATCAACCACCGGCGAACTTAGCGTGATATTTGATATAGCATCTTGAATTTGCTTAAGTTGATGTTGTTCAATTCGCTGCGGTAACTGCGAATAGTCACGTTTTTGATTATTTAACAGTAACCGTTTTTCTGCATCTTTAGGTGGAAACCCTAAACTTATTCGCATTAAAAAACGATCTAGTTGTGATTCTGGTAACGGGTATGTACCTGCCTGATATAATGGATTTTGAGTCGCAATTACAAAAAATGGAGTAGGGAGCGGGTACTTGTCTCCATCTACTGTTACTTGATGTTCTTCCATCGCCTCCAATAAAGCACTTTGTGTTTTAGGACCCGCGCGATTTATTTCATCAGCAAGCACCACTTGGCTGAAAATTGGGCCTTTATGAAATGAAAAACTATGTTCATTATTATTAAATATATTGGTGCCAATAATATCAGCGGGCAATAAATCGCTGGTAAATTGTATACGCTGATATGATAACCCCAGTACTGCAGCTAATGCATGCGACAAAGTGGTTTTTCCCATGCCGGGTAAGTCTTCAATTAGTAAATGGCCTTCACTAAATAAACAGGCTAACGCTAATTTTATTTGTTGTTGTTTACCAAATATAACGGTAGATAGGTCATCAATTATGGTCGTAACAATGTGCTGCATAATTTCCTTTAATCTATGAGTTCTAAACGTTTCATTACCGCATCAACTTTTTGCGCGTTAAAGGGCTTAGCTATAAATTCTTTTGCGCCTAGCTCCCAGGTATTTTGCACTGTTTCAAAGCTATTGTGGCCTGAACACATAACAACATGTGCATGAGGGTGTTCGTTGTTAATTGACTCTAAAATTTCAATGCTTTCAGAATCAGGTAAATCAACATCTAAGAATATAACGTTGGGTGATTTTTCAATAAGCAGAGGTTTAGCACAATTAAAATTATCGCACTCAATAATGTCATCAAAACCTAAACCGGCTAATACTTGGCTTAAATCAGCGCGGATCTGTTTAACATCATCAATAATTAAAATTGGTTCGAGTGGGCGTACAAATTCCATATGAATACTTCAATGTTTTTTACGGCTTGTGCTTTAATATTAAGCTAAGCATTAAGGAACCTCAAGGTGATAACTATGAATAACTATAATAGTTGTTTAAAGCCACTTAATGTCCGATACCGTCTAGTATTGGACTTAGCAAGCTTGAAGCTTTTAAAATAGAGCGCTGCTTATGCATAGGTATATTACTACCTATAATTTATATTATGTTAAATAGCATATATATGTACTTAAGCAAACTAACTATCGGCAATT
>NZ_JASDDA010000051.1:0-27029 GCF_030407645.1 Pseudoalteromonas sp. APC 3495
GTAAGAAATACCCGCATTCTAAGGGATTAGGAGAAAGTAATGTTTGAAGATTTACTATTAAATGCAGATTTATTATGGCCAGATGCATTGTTAGGGCGCTGGTTTATTATTGCCATGCTATTACTTTTTGGGTTTGCGATTATCTGCGTTTTCAAATTAAGTAGTAATAGTAAAAAAACAATAAAAGGCGTTGAGGAAATTGTAGCGGGCCAAACTACAAGTTCGCTTTACGATAATATTGCTACTATCAAGGATAAAGCAAAGGCCTCAAACAACGAGGTAGTTAAAAACCTTTGGCGTGAGTTTGATGAAAGCTTAGTGCTCGACCATCGAGAGAAAGGGGTTTATAACACCTTAGATGCAGAGCACTTTTTTAATCCAAGAACACTGGCCTCTGGCATCACTTCAAATAGATTACTCGCCGCAGCTCCCTCTTTTTTAACCGCAATTGGTGTATTAGGTACTTTTTTAGGCTTAACAATGGGCTTAAAAGGGTTGCACATGGAGACGAAGGAAATAGAAGCCCTAAAAGATGGTATTACGAGCATGATTAATGGCTCGGCAATGGCATTTGTGACCTCTGTTTGGGGGGTAGGGCTTAGTTTATTGCTTAATGTGTTTGAGAAGAACACAGAGCGAAGAATAGTTAAAAAAGTAGTAAAAGTTCAGCAAACTATCGATTTTTTATTTCCTCGTTTGCCTGCTGAAAAGTCACTTGTTGATATTTCTAAAAACACCAGTGATAGCAGTGAAGCACTGCAAGAATTGCATGAGCGAATTGGTAATAAATTACAGGAGACGATTTCGGGTGTGAGTGACAGCATGCAAGATGCTTTTACTAACGCACTTAACAATGTAATGGCACCTGCTATGCAGTCGTTAGTCAGTAATGCCAGCCAACAAACCAGCGGCGTGCTGGAGCATTTAATTAGTAACTTTACCGAAAGCATGCAAGCGGCAGGCAGAGGCCAAGGCGAGCTTATACAAAAGTCGACTGAACAAATGCATGAGGCAGTAAGTAGCCTGAGCGCGCAAATGAGTGCAGTGCTTGAACAAAGCAGTAATCAAGCTGAGCTAATGGCCCAGCAACAAGCGGGGGCATCATCGCAATTTAACCAGCAACTAGAAGCGATGCTGAACAAAAGCGAAGAACGTCAACAGCTTATGGAGCAAAAACTGTTTGCAGCGATTGAGTCGCAACAGGAATCGCAAGCAACACGTGAAGCAAACCATGTAGATAATTTACAGTCGGTATTAGGTGGTTGGTTAACTGAGCAATCGCAAACGCTTAATAAGCTTTCTGACTCTATGGCTGAAGTACAAAGCGCTATGGGCGAATCGAACCGTGGATTTGTTAATGAGCTTTCGAGTCAAAACGAAAAAACAACGGCGCAGCAACAGGCGTTCACCAGTGGCCTTGAAACCAGCTTACAAAGCTTTATGCAAAGCACTGAACAGCGTCAAAAGGTGCTTGAAGAAACGTTTGGCTCATTAATTAACAGCCAACAGCTTGAAGCCTCCAAGCGTGACTCAGAATATCGTGAGCAATTACAAACGCAGTTAGGTAAGTGGCTAGCACAACAAGACCAAATGCTTACCTCGATGACTGATGCAGTAAAACGTACGCAAACGCATATGGATTCGGTTATTGCACAACATAAAGACGTTATTGGAGAACTTAAAACGGTTGCGGAGTCATCTGCTACAAGTAGCCAAAACCTGAGCAATAGCGCCAACCAAATTGGGGTGTTATCGGGTAATCTATTAAAGGCAACAGAGCTGTTTGATACGCGCTTAGCTGATATGACCGACACTATTAAAGGTATTTCTGCGCAAAATGATGGATTAGCAAATCATGTAATTGAACAAGCTAAAGTGCTAAGAGGGCTCGAAACCTCGCTTGTTGCAACAACAGAGCAGTTTGGTAGTACGGCAAAATTAGCTCAAAGCGGCTTTAGCGAAATGAAAACACACCAGAGTGAATTTATACGTGGTGTTGAAGCGTCATTTGAGGGATTAAGTAATACGTTAGCTAAGCAAGTATCGGATATTGAAAAGCAAACAAATGAGTGGCTACGTAGTTATTCATCAGAGGTAAATACCCAAGTTAAAGAGCGAATGGAGACCTGGAATACCACAACCCTTGAGTTTGGTGACCAGATGCGCCGAACTGTGAGCTCTATTTCTGATTTAGTGGATGAATTGGAGCGTAGCTAATGCGGGTATTTAGAAGCAACCAAGTAAATGTTGATGAAGAAAACCCGTATTGGATGTCGTTTTCGGATATTTTGTCGGGTTTGCTTATTTTATTTGTTTTAGCGTCTGTTGTGTTAATGGTTGAGCTTATGGAAGCCAAAGAAGAGCTAGAAAATAAACAACAAGCATTTACTCAAGAGCTAGAAATGCTGCACATGGCTGAGGGTGTTCGTAAAACGATATTACACGAAGCTGCTGATTTACTGCGTAAGCGAGGCATACAAGTCACGGTTAGCGAAAATGAAACGGTATTAAGTATACCTAACGATATTTTAGGGTTTGATAGCGCTGCATTTAATATAAGTGCTCAGTTTGAAGGCACTGCACTTGAAATAGGTGAGGTGCTAGCTGAGGTTATAAATAAAGATAACCGTGAGCAATTTCTTGATACTATTTTTATTGAAGGGCACACCGACAGTAAAAACTTTTATGGCATGATGGGTAAGGGTAATTGGGGCTTATCGACCTTTAGGGCGATTTCGTTATGGGAGCTTTGGGTTAAATTACTGCCAAGCCAACATGATTTAGCTAGTATTACTAACAAAGAAGGCAACCCACTTTTTTCGGTGAGTGGCTATGCGGCAACAAGGCGCATGGTTGTTGAAGAGCTAACAGAGAGTGATTTTAGATCAAACAGACGCATTGATATACGCTTTACAATTCGTAGACCCACCAGTGCTGAATACGAAACAGTAAGAAGCCGTTTGGAGATGCCTTAATTATGCTGCATTTACCTCCTATTCCAGAGCTTGCTCAGTTTAACTGGGAGCGTATGTCACAACAGTGGAGTAGCCTAACAGTACAAACAAAAAAAATTGCTGATGGTGCAGGGCAAGGCGAAGAGTTTAAAGCCCTTGAGCAACAGGTTAATCGCTACGTTATGTACGATCAAAAAGAAAAGCTTAAACAAATTTTAATTAAGCGAAAAGGCGTGCGTGTTTTAACTCAGTTATGGATTGATAAAGAAGACGTAAGAAAAGCCTCATTAAACGAAGAAACAATAGATTACATACAAGCTAAACATCCCAAACTGGGTATGTCGTCGTTAATGAATTTAATCTCACTGGTTTATCGATATTTTGATGCACTGGTTAATGGCAATATTTTTAACCGATTAACGCAGTGGCTTAACCAGCAAATAGAGCAACGTTTAAAAGATCGCAAAAATACAAGCGACACAATATTATCGGTCCTTAACCAAGCTAAATGGCTGCTAGATTTAACCGCTCCTAAGGCTTTGGTTAACCTTGCCAAACAAAATCATTTAGACTTAAACGAACAATTAAAAAAACTACGCTTAAACGAGCTGCCGCAAGGGCGATTTTTAGATATTTGCCACGCGCAATACTACTTAGATACGCTAAGAGAAATACCTGTTGGTGAGCAACATGATGTACTGCATGAGCTATTAAAGCATGACGTTGCCACTATGCCTATTGAAGAAGGTAAACGAATAGGGCACATAGCGCTTGAAATTATTATTGATCGCTCTGCTGGCGCGCCCAGTGAAATATGGCAAAACTTTGTACTGAACTTAGCGGGCGACCCGCGTATTGCTAATACTGCTACAAATTACCGCCAGTGGTGGAAGCCCATTGGTGAGAATAGAGTGAAAGCAGTAACAAGTTGGCTTGCCAAAGAAGACTTACGGTTATTTTTAGGCGCTATTGAAGAGTACGCAAATTACACCGGTGATGAAGCGCTAAATAGAATGTTCCCTGCTCGTAAGCGCTTTTTAGAAGGGCTTTATGAACATGGGTTTGTACGAAACACCCGCTTGATGCTTGGTAATAATGCTGCGAAGACAGTAAAGACTGTATTGGGTAATAACTTAAATATCAATTATATAAATTTAAGTGGCTCCCAAGAAACTCATACTTCTATTATCTATTTAGATTGTGGAGACTTTCACATAGTAGAAGGTTCACATGAGTTTAAACTCTGGATATACATGGGGCTTCCGAGTGAAAAGCTAATAGATTATTCTCTCAGTGAATTTACTCGTTCTGATTTAATACATCGCTTTCCACGAGAATTTAGGAATACTTATCCTAACAGCAACTATAAAGATATAACTCATTCGCCTACGACTTGGCAAAACAGAGCGATAGAGTTTTTAACAGAGAACGGTGTTGAGCTCGATTTAGAAAAGTTGTTTTATAAAGATGAATACATTAGGTATATAAATCGTTATGGACTGCCTGTAGTCAATAAGGCAGTTCTGGAAAACAGTATGCTAGAAGATTGCTTGATAAATGCTTTAAAAGTTTATCCACAATTGCTATCTAAAGATTTGGCTAAAGTATTAAGTACAGACTTCAACTTTACTGCTGGCCACGAAACAGTACATAAAAAACTTAATAAAATGCGTTTAGAGAACAAAGTAAGTAGAGATGAAGACTTTAAATGGAAGTTAGTAGATAGTACTTCGAGCATTTAAAAAGGAATTAATAAAAATATGTCACTTGTTAGTTTGATAAAAGGGCTTTTGCCTAATAATAAAAATAGTCATTTAGCGGACGATAAATACTCTCTAGTCTATGACTCATACGGCGTTAATTTTGCCACTGATGAAGCTTCATTCCATTGCCTTAACAAAGGTGAGGGCGGAGGTAGCCAGCTTATTCAGCATGTTGTACTTAAAATGCTACAAGAGCGAGATATTGCACAGCTTATACCCAATGGCTTTAGACTAGACAGCGAACAAGCATGTTTATTAGACCCCGAAGATACAGACGTTTTAGGGTTACCGCCTTTTTTTAACAACGACTTTGATGTTGATATTCAAGGTAGAACAACTAAAAGTAGTTTTACGCTGCAGTTGTTTGCAAAGCTAGAAAATCAAAAATACCCAGTAAAAAGAAAAGGACCGATACTTTTTTTTAGTGAGCAAACACAATATTTAATGACGCCAGAGCAGCTTAATGCTGTTTTAGCCGTAGAAAAACATTCGTCGCTTACGCCCGATGACCGCACTGAGCTAAATAATGTGTTGGCAGTTGCTAAGTTACAGCAAGCAGTTAAAGATGGGTTAAAACTAGATTTAAAACATTTTGATAAGTTTGATTTAGTACAACCAGAACACATCACAGTAACTGCAAACCAAAGGGCTGATGGTAGTTTAGAGCTTAGCCCAAGCTTTGGTGATGGCTCTTCATCCGACGACTTACAAAATCGTTTAGCTCAGCTCCAGGGCGACGGGCAAGTAATGCGAATAAAAGATCGCATTGTTTTACTGACTGACGATAAAAAACAGGCAGTTAAAGAAGTACTGCAAAATAGAACCATTCCTGCACACAAAGTGGCAGAATTTATTAAAACCCCTTCAGCTTTTTTAGATGCATCTATTTTAAACCTCGATCTTGGGTTTTCTCTCAGAGTTGCTGGTATTGGCAAAATGGTACACATTCCTTTTGGTCAAGACAGTGACGGTAGCAATGGCTGGTTTTCGACTAACACAGACAGTGAACCACCAGAGCGATTGGTAAAGTTGCTTGAGTGCGAGGAAGACGTTGTATCGTTTGAGCAAAGCTACCAGCAAGCTAAAGGGCAAAATGCTGATAGTGTCTTTGTTGATGATGAGTCAATTGATATACGCGATGAGCAGCGCGTAACTGAAACACTCGCAGAGGTAAGGGAAAATTTGGCAAATCCATCCAATGAAACGGATATATCTGATACTGATGATTTGCCGGTTAAAAAAGAACAAGTTTCTTTATTGCTTAAAGACACCGAAGAACATAATAAAGATATCGTTAATAAAGTTTCGCAGCTTAATAAAAGTATTACCTTTGACAGAACTAATTTAGCAAGAACACCTTTTCCTCACCAAGAGTCCGGCATTAGTTGGATGCTGTCGTTGCTCAAATCAGCGCAGCTAGATAACTATGATGATATGTATCGAGTGCAGGGGGCTTTGTTAGCGGATGATATGGGGCTAGGTAAAACCTATATGACGCTGGTAATGATGGCTGAGTACCTGACGATACAAAGGCAAAATAATAAATCAGAAAAGCCTATATTAATAGTTGCACCGCTTAGCTTATTAGAAAACTGGGAACAAGAGGTTGATGCTACTTTTAATGAGTCGCCATTTAGGGATATTAAGGTATTACAGTCAGCAAGAGATTTAAAAGAGTTTAGAGTTAAAGGTGCTGAAAGAGAGTCTATGCAGCTGGCCACAGTTATCGATGACTCTCATGCAGATCACGAATCTATTCGTTACGCTTTACATGTTGGAGCTGATGCAGCTACAAAGCGCTTGGACATGGATAGACGTGTTGTTATTACTACCTACCAAACACTTCGAGACTATCAGTTTTCACTATGCGTAATTGATTGGGGGGTGGTGGTATTTGATGAAGCTCAGAATATTAAAAACCCGAATACCCAAGCTACTCGGGCAGCTAAAGGCTTAAAAGCTGATTTTAAGTTATTGGCAACAGGCACCCCTGTTGAAAATAGCTTAAGTGAGTTTTGGTGCTTAATGGATACAGCACAACCAGGGTTATTAGGCGATTGGGGCTATTTTAGAGAACGCTGGATCAAGCCAATAAGCAGTGCTAATGAAGAAGAAAAAGCAGAGGTACGTTTAGACGTTGGCAACGACTTACGTAATGCTGCAGGCCAGTTTATGTTACGTCGAACCAAGGAAGACGAACTAACCGGAATGCCGACTAAAACAATAAAAACAGGCATTCATAAAGATTTAGCCGACAATATGGCATTTGCACCTGAACTCGCTCGTAATATGACCGGCGGACAATTACTTGGCTACAACCAAATTGTTGAAGATTATAGAGCTGAAAAAGCGAAAGAGCAGGGCGGCGGCCATGCTTTAACTGTGTTACAGCAATTAAGGGCTGTTAGTTTGCATCCAAGGCTTGATGAGGTTTTTAAACAGCCACCTAATAATGCAAAAGATGCTCAGCGTAATTTACAAGAGTCTGAAAAGTTGCGCATGTTGTTAGATATATTGTCAGATATAAAAAACAAAAAAGAGAAGGTAATAATTTTTGCAACAACCAAAAAACTTCAAGCTGTTCTTAAAATATGCCTAGATAAAATTTATGAGCTAAACATCCATGTTATTAATGGTGATAGTAAAGCGATGGCAACTAAGAAAGAACAGCTCTCTCGTAAAGGGATGATCACCGACTTTGAAGCCAAAGACGGCTTTAATATTATTATTATGTCGCCTGTTGCGGCAGGCGTTGGCCTAACAGTTATTGGTGCAAATCACGTAGTGCACTTAGAGCGCCATTGGAATCCAGCAAAAGAGGCGCAAGCTACCGACCGTGTTTATCGTATTGGTCAAAAAAAGCCTGTGTTTATTCACTTACCCTGCCTTTTACATCCAGAATATGATTCGTTTGATGTGAACCTAGACAAGCTACTTGCAAAGAAAACAATGCTAAGAGATGCAGTAGTAACCCCTGAAGTGGTGAGTGAGCATGAACTAATGTCGTCAATGGGGTTATGAGGTTAAATCTATGAAACTCCAGCTAAGCGCCTCAAACGCACTTAATAAATACCTAAAAGCTGATTTACCTCGTTTGCCTAATGAACCAGGTAAACAAGCGGGGGTAAATACCCTCATTAGCGATAGTCATTGTTTTAACTGGCAATTACAGATTATTGATAATAGATATAAATCTCGTGAAAAAACAATCATAGTTTGTGAGGCTAATAGCCGCTTTACGTTTTTTATACCGGTTAGTTTAAAGCTATCGCAAGGAGAGTTAACTCAGCGCTTAGAATATGAGTGGCAATTAATGATGGCACAAACACTTGAGGTGTATCAGTTAATACCACGCAGCGATATAGCGGTGCTGTTAAGTGAACTCGCTAAAATAGAATTCACGCCGCACTGGGTTAAAAACACCGATTTAAGTATAAGCGGGCATATTAGCGACGCTGCACTTTGGGTTACCCAAACACTAGAGGAAGAGGGACTTTATAATTTACCTAAAGCCCTTGCCATTGAGTTAGCTATTTACTTAAACACCCAACCTAAACGTATTACTAATAAAACTACTGGCCGCAAAGAGAAGTTCATACCCATAGAGCGCCTACTCACTTATTGCCAATCGCTGATTACTGCTCAACAACATGATGATGAGTCATCAAACGAAATAGTTGATAACAGTAATATCATTAATTTTAGTGATTACCATAAAAAATAAGAGCTGGTTAATACTTTAAACTCATCAATAAAAGAGGTTTTATTTTGAAAGATTACCAACCATTTTCAGCTGAGATAAATAACGAAATATCAGGTGAAATCAAAAATAATTTTGGTGATGTTTACTCAGATGAGTTGATTGCTACCTTTATAAAAATAATGGAAGAGTCTACATTTGTTGAACTCGATTTTGCAGACTTATTAGCTTCTTTAAATGAATGTAGAAACGGCTTTAAAATTTTTACAACTCAACAAGCATTAACCGAATTTGTGAAATCGAGTGAATGTAAACCAACATCATTACTTGGATATAAAAAGCTAGCCACAGAAGTAAACCTTTTCGATAGCTACTCTCAATACATATCAGAGCTCGATAAACTTTTAGTGGGTAACGGATGCTTATATGTATCAGCGGGTGTTTGCACCGATTTAAACGAGCAGCAACCGAGCTTTGAGTTTTATATGATTAATTGCAAAAGTTAAGTAAAATTTTCATCAAAAAAGTCTATGTACCTAAAGTTTCATGAATAGAATTAGGACGAAATATGTTATTCAAAATAATCTCAAAAGATAATAAGCAAGTATTAGAAGCTGTTAACTCGCAAAGTATGGGGGAGCTTGAACTTGAGCAACTTATAATGGAAAACCAAAGAAATGATAATAATAACGGTACAACTCAATTACTGAATGAAGGTATTTTTGGAGAAGAGCTTATTCTACTGAAAAACCAAGTTAAAATTGCTAATGGTAAAAGGCTTGATGTTTTAGCACTTGATAAAAATGGGAATGGCGTAGTTATTGAGTTGAAAAAAGACCTTGGTTGTTTGGGGGTGGATACGCAAGCATTGCAATACCTTGCTCATATTGCTCGCTTCAAAGGCGAAAAATTTATAAAAAATAAAAAGTTAGTTAATGAATCATATGTTGAGTCTGTAGAATCTTTTATAGATTCAGCAGAAATTGACAGAGAAAAAATAAATACAAAGAATCGTATCATTTTAATTGCGAATAAATTTGATCGTACGTTGTTTTCGATGGGGGAATGGCTTTCAGATAAAGGCGTTGGTTTTAAGTGCGTTCAATATAGTGTTTCAAAGCATAGCGATGGAACACAATATATTGATTTTTCGGTTGTATTTGACCGTTCTCCAGAGTCTACCTTTCCACTAGAGTTTAGTCCAATGGAGCGTGAGCCAAAGTATTTTTGGTACAATATTGGCACTACAGAACCTAAAAACTGGGCTTACTTGAAAGAAAAGTCCGTTGTTTCTGCTGGGTTTGATGGAGCAGAGGGCGACAAAGGGGATAGGTTACTTAATAGCTTTATACCTGGAGATGTTTTAATAGCTTATGCTAATGGCTATGGTGCTATTGGTGTTGCTGAAATTCCAAAAAGCTCCTCGTCAACTTATAAGTTGTTAAACCAGCCAATTGTGAATGATCCTGTATCTGAGTATCATCTTCACAGGTTAAATGTTAAATGGCAGTGTACAACTGACGACAATTTTAGTGGTTCAATTACTCCCGCAGATGCAAGAAACCAATTTAATATTCACCATCCGTATACAACAAGTTGTTCGATTGAAAGCGATAAGGCAAAACGATTAGTTAAAGCGCTCAAGGATAATCTCAAGGCATAGATCAAACAAAAAGTGTAACAGTCGAAATCACAAGCTTGTAAAAATTTATTTCTCGTCAGTATTGTTATATTACTTGAATGTAATTTGAGTACCCGTGATCATGCCATTAGTGCTCAGCTATTAACAGGTGTAACTAAAAACACCTTGAAATGCTTTAAGTGGTCTATTAGCTTAAGTTAAGGGGGTTAAGTGGTTAACTTTTAAAGGTTAATCATTAATTGAAAAGGATATTTATGACTAAATTAGGTTTGGTTTTTTCTGGCGGTGGTGGTAAAGGCGCATACGAAATAGGCGTTTGGAAGGCACTAAATGAGTTTGGTATAGCCAAAAACGTTGAAGCAGTTGCGGGTACTTCTGTTGGTGGCTTAAATGCTTCTTTATTTACAGCAGGTGATTACTGCTCCGCTGAGCAGTTATGGCTTGATATTGCACCAAGCAAGGTCTTAACACTTAAAGCAGAAGATATAGCTATTGCTGTATCTAAGTTCGCAGCTGGAGCTTATTTACCGGGTGTTGCACCTAAAGCATTGATGACGCTTAGCTCTTTATTAGGTGGTGCAGGGGCTTTTTCACAAGATGGACTTGCTGACCTTATTTACCAAAGCAATGTTTGCAATTCTATCGACAGTAATAATTTACCGCTGCATTTATGTGCATTAACAGCTAAAAATGGCGATCTAGTCTATCCTCAGTTAAACTCATTAAGCGATGAAAACAAAAAAAAGTGGCTACTGGCAACCTCTGCGATACCCGCTGTTTTTAAAGCCGTTGAGATAGACGGCACAAATTATGTTGACGGAGGCGTACTTCCTTTATACAGCGATAACACACCTTACAAACCACTAATTGAGCAGCACAACTGCACTCACATTATTAATATTTACTTGGATCGCCAAGCTGATACTGTTACTGCAAGTAAGCAGTATCCTGGGGTTAGTTTTTGGAATATTGTTCCGTCGCAAGCATTCGCAGGCTTAATTGAGCCGCTTAATTTTACAAAAGAAAATGCGGCTAACCTTATTGAATTAGGTTATAGCGACACGGCTAAAATTCTTAAGCAATTTAAGCCTTTTATGGATGATGAAGCTCGCTTTATGCAGGCCGCTTTTGAGTTTGCAGCCTCAAACACACAATTCAACGATCAGATATTAGTAAACCAACGGTTGCGTGATGAAAGAGCTTTAGATTCTAAGCAGCTAACATCTCCAGATTCATTAGAAGATGTATTAAGCGAACTTGCCCATACGTTAAATCAGCAAGAGCGAGAGATAGCGAATCAAAATGTTGATAGCTTGATAGATGAATTTGCTGATAACTCTAATGAATTACTTGAACATGCCTTTAATACAATTACAACACTAGCCTCTACCGAGGGGCGTATAAACGCGCAGCTTGAGCAAAGCTATGTAAGTCGAGTTCTCGGCTCGGTCTCGGGGAGCAATGCTAAGTTACAAGCGGGTATTAACTATGATTTAAATCGAGCTATATATTCAAGCCAATTACTCATTCAAAAGCTCAACCATAAACAAGTACTAACAATGGAAGCGATGGTTTCCCTTGCTAACAAAACAAACTACCTGATGACTCAGGTTAATGTGTTATATGGCAGCGTTAAAAAACTAGAACAAAATGTTTTTCAATCAGTTGCATTAATGAAGCAAGGAATAGAAGCATTAGCTCATCAATGCGATGTTAGATTCAACCAACTTGAAAATAGAATTGATAACCTAGAACGAAGTCAATTAGTAAATAATTGGTATAACAATACAAAATCAAAATGCATCAGTTTAAATACACTGCAACCAAGTGAATTATTAATTAGTGTAACCTTGGGTTTTTATAATGATTTAGGGCGCGAATGGTCTAATAGTGAACTCAGTTGCTACATAAATTTATTGCATGATACTGGCTTGCATCAAACATTATTAACACCATATAGCTTATTTAGTCCTAGCTCCGCTAAGTTATTTTTAAATAATATACAAGCAAACGCCATTTTACCTGTTCCGCCTAAACATCAGCAGTTTCACCCTTTATTAAAAGGACTGCAAATAGCAAGTGATGCACAAAACTACGCAACAGCTGAAGAAATAAATCAAACCATTGAACATCAACTCGGCTTAGCACTCAATAATAAATTGAGTGGTTATGAGTTAGGGCTGGAATTATTGCATAGCCTAAAATGTAACGATAAAAGGCCGCCTGCTTACTCAAATACGGGAGGTTTAAATCTACTGTCAGCTAATGAGCATTCAACGATGCAAGCTCAATTGTTGGCTCAAGTTACTATGTATAAAAAAATTAACGATGATATTTTAATTAATAAAAATATCCGTGATGATCTTGCCTTTTTACAAAATAAAATTGAACAATTTAAAGTTATCGTGCCCGTAATCGGCCAATTTTCAGCTGGTAAAAGTTCACTACTTAATAATTACTTAGGGCATGACTATCTTAAATGCGATATAAACCCTGAAACAGCGGTTGCTACAGAGCTAAGTTATAGCGAAGACGAGCACATCATAATTAATTATATTGATAGTAAGCTGAGTGAGCGAAAAGCATTAAGCGAGTTAAAAAACTTAAAAGTTGATGAGAATATATTCTACATTCAGGTTTTTATTAATAACCAAAAGCTTAAGAACCGTCCTAATTTAGTGCTGGTGGATATGCCGGGTTTTGCATCAAATAATGCTGGCCACTCAAAGGCAATTGCTTGTTATTTGGATCGTGGTGATTATTTTATAAATTTAATCCCCTCAGAAAAGGCCTTTGATGCAACAGCCATTAATCAACTGCAAGAAATCAATTTTAATTATGAAAAAGACATTGCTCATATTGTGTCTAAATCTAACCGTCTGCCAAGTAGTAAATTGTTAGCGGTTAAGAGTCAGCTGCAAGCGTATTTAACCGAAGCATTAGAAAGCGATATAACGATTGGCCATATCGAAAATTTAGGTACTAACAAAAATATAATTGATTTTGACAATGCAGTAGACACTGCATTAAATCAGTTTGATACATTACTTTGTAAGCGTTATTCACAGCAACTAGCTAAGTTAACAGAGCATATAACCAGCGCCATAAATGGCCTAAAAAAATCTAGCCAGTCAACTGAAGCCCAAATTCAAGAACAAATAAATAAATCCCAAAATGCATTTAGCTCTGTAGAAAAAAAACTTCATGCGTCACTTAACGATCTTGAATATAACCTATGTAGCGTAGGAAAAGAGCAGTTAATTCAGCGCTCTCAACATGTGTTAGGCTCATCGGTATCAGTTTTAGTCAGTGCGGCTAAATCGAATCAAGTATCACAAAAAATAAATGACCTACTAAGGCCCGTTTTACAACAAGGTGTTGATAACTTAGTAAAGCAAGAATTACAAAAGTTAGATAAAAAACTCGATATCATAAGCGAGCAACAACATAGCGATGTACAAATTACACTTAATGTACCAGCAGAGCAAAAAGAAGCCTTTTCAGCAACGTATGCAGCGGTAGCGGCAGGAGTCGCTGTAGTTATTTTAGGCCCTCTAGGTGGAATTGTCTCTGGTATTATTGGGGGGTTATTGGGTCGAAAAGATAACGCAGAAGAGCGCGAGCAACTAATAGAATCACAAGTGCGTGAGCAAGTTATTCCTCAAGCCGTTAATATGGCGGTAGAGCATTGCACACAACAGCTAAATACAGCGGTAATAAAAATAAAACAAGCCGTTTTAAGCTCATTTGAGCAAGAGCAACACGACTTCAATCAGAGTATTGAACAGCTTAAACAACAATTGCAGCAAAACGAAGACGCGTTTAACGAGCAGCAGTTAAAGTTCGATAACGCTTTAATTCAAATTCAGCAAACTAATCAACCCGCACAAATAAAAACCGATGCTATAAAGGAAGCTAGCTAGTGAGTAATGATTTAGATTTTGACAGCTTAATGAATGGCCACCTTGATAAAAGTAATAATGAAAATAGTGGTATAAGTAACAGTGGAAGTAGTAATGCAAATGAGCAATCAGCTCAAACACAAGCCTCATTTCAAAATAAAAAACCAGAGGGGGTAAATCAATATTTATACGAAAGCGAAAAGGGATTAAGTTTATGTGCTCAATTAATTGCGAATGGCGATAGCAACACCTCTGTTGCCCGTTTATTAGCCGAAATTAAACACACGATTGAACATGAATTTTTACAGCTTGCTAAACAAGACGATAACACCACGGGGGCGTATACTTATGCTCAATTGTTATTGCTTGAAAAACAGCTAAATGAAATTGCTGCTTTTCCGCATCTTGAAAAATACTATACCGTTGCAGTTGGTGGCTCATTTAGTGCAGGTAAATCGCGCTTCTTAAACTCCGTATTAGGGTGCCCCTCGTTGCTGCCAACAGACACAACACCCACTACATCTATTCCTACTTATCTGTCGTTAGGTGAGCAAAATGCAATAAGTGCACTTAATTTTTATCGTAAAAAAACAGCAATAGATGAAGAAGCATTAAAAGCTATATGTCATGCATTTAATGAGCATTTTGGCGTAACCTTTAGCCATTTACTACAGCTAATATCAGTTGAACGAGAAGACTTTAAATACCCTAACCTCGTGTTTTTAGATACCCCAGGTTACAGCAAAGCCGACGATATAATTAACACACAAAACAATACCGACGAAAACATTGCTCGTGAGCATTTACGCAGTGCAGACTATTTAATTTGGTTGGTCGATCAGCAAAATGGCACTGTGCCACAGCAAGATATTGAATTTTTAAAAAGCTTAGAGCTAACTCAGCCTGTATTAGTGGTGATTAGTAAAGCGGATAAAAAGCCAGAGTCACAAATACAACAAATTATTAATACAGCAAAACAAGACTTACAACGAGCTGAAATTAATTTTTTAGACGTAATAGGGTACTCAGCGCAGTTAAATAAAGAGTTTTCAAGCTCCCAAACCGTACTAACTGATTTATTACAAACCGTGAGTAAAGGTAAAAATGGCTCGATTGTTTTATGGCAAGCAGAGCAAATATTTAAGAGCTATATAAATTTTTATGATTCTACTCGTCAAATTCATAGCTTAACAAATGGTACGATTAAAGAACTTATTTTTGGTGAGACTATATCCGATAAAAACAAACAACATTTAGACGATATAAGCAACAAAACAAAAGCGCAGTTAAATGCCTTAGCAACACAAAAGCAAGTTGCCCTTAAAATACAGCAGCAATTACAAGAGCAAATAACGCAGTTATGCGAGTTGCTAAATGTAAAAACAACCATGCAGCCAAGCTCTGTCGCATTGAGCTCAAGTAATACGACTTGCTCACTTGGTAACAATAATATACCCAAACAGTCATTAGTATTTGAAGCGCTAGTACAAGGCAGTATTAAACAACTGTCGGCTATTGCTGATATAACCGCGTTGCAAGGGCGAGTAATTAAGTTAAGTGCAGTGGGCGTGCACATTAAAATAGAAGAAAAGGTACCAACCGATTTCGACATCATTATTACTAAACAAAAAATAAAAGCCCAGTTGGGTGATGCTGTAATTAGTGATTATTTTAGTGAAGGCCAGCGTGTGAAAGTTCACATAGTAAACGATAAAAAAGCGAGCATTACAGTCGATATAGCCTCGGCATAATTTTGAATAATTAAGATATAGATTTATATATATGGCTTAGATATAAACAGATCAAAGGCTTAACAACAAAAGCGTGTTAATTAAACTTAAATTAGCAACACACAATTACTTATAAAAAAAGGAAGTAAGATGGATTTTGATATTTTAGACGTTATAAACGATGCAACAAAAGAAGCCGATGCATTTGAAGGCCACCCAGCGGCTGATTTCACCATGGAAGAGCAGCTATTATACTTAAATGGCTTAGCACTTGTTATGAATGCTGACGGCCACATTGACGACACCGAAAAAGAATATATTCGTATACTTATAAAATCAATGAGCCTTGATGAGTCAATACTAGACGACATGGTAACGTTTGCAAAAGCCCCAGATAAAGACACAGTACAAGCGTTTTTCCGTACTTTTCGCCGTCGGCCCGTTGCGCAATTGTTTTTGTTCGACGCCCTAATGATGACCCGCCGCGATGGCAAAGTAGAAGACAAAGAAAAAGCCGTTGTAGACAAAATAGCCGACCAGCTCGAAATACTAAAAGGCACCCAACAAGACATATTCGATTTATTCTGCCATATTAAAAACCGTAACTGGCAAGAAAGCGCATTATATTTCAGCTCCCATTTACTAAACCCAGATCACTTTAAACACCTACTTGCCTATCATGAAATTGAATTTGATGCGTTAATGGAAGAAACCGCTGAGATCAGAACGAAGCGGTTGCTGCAAGTAATGAGTGGAAAAATCCCTTCTGCTAAAGTTGGTGAAAATATAAAACCAATATTAGATCAAGAAGTGGTAATGCCTTTATTGCAGGCAGAACTTGATAGAGGTAATGCCATCGTAGTAAATGATATTCTAACTTTACATAATGATGAAGAGAAAAAAATTAAGCTTAGCGACATTGGCCTTACTTGGAGTAAAGAGACATTAGCTTTGTACAGTGAGGGTAATACAGAAATAAGTAATAATAATATAACAACATTGTTGATCGAAAACCTCGGTGATCAAATAGAGATGGCAGAAGCTATAGAGACATTGTACGGGAAAGAAATCGTGCGCATGTCTGTTTCAGGTAATTCCGTAACAGCAATAAGTCATGATGTTAGTATCGACGACATGATGATTAACGTTTGCCTTGTAAATGACGATTTATGGATATTTCAAGTTTCAAGTGGGCAAGGCGAGAGTCGCAGGCTTATAACTAGCGATGAGTGGGTAGTATCAGGTAATTATGTTGGGTATGACTATGATGTTGGTAAAACAAGATTTCAAAGGTGTACATTAGTGCCTTGCAACTGGGAAGAAATATTCCTAAATGGATTAAAAGTTCAGTAATTTACTTCGTAATTAAAGAGTTATGTCATCTTTTATTAAGCGAATATAATTTTGCTATAAAGATAAAATACTTATCTCCTGTGAGGTAAAGACTCATTTACCTCAAATAAACGAAATTACCTGAATCGAAAAGCTGCAATGACAAATTTAGACATGCTTGCCACTTTTATGGAAGCGACAAAAGAGCCTAGTGCTTTTGAAAACCACCCAATTGCACAGCAAGGGATTGAAGGGCAGTTATTGTATTTGCAAGGTTTAGCCTTAGTGATGAATGCAGATAATGACATTCATGACACCGAGGTTGAGTATTTACAAATTTTAATAAACTCATTCTCACTCGATAACTCTGTTTTAGATGATGTGGTTGATTTTGCTAAAGCGCCAGACAAAGCAATCATTCAAGCATTTGTTGCATACTATAGGCGTAAACCATTAGCACAATTATTTTTATTTGATGCGCTAATGATGACCCGACGTGATAACCAAGTACACGGAAAAAGAAATGCCTTTAGTGAACGCAATAGCACACCAGCTAGAAATATTAAAAGGCACTCAACAAGATATATTTGACTTATTTTGCCATATTAAAAACCGGAACTGGCAAGAAAGTGCATTATATTTTAGCTCCCATTTATTAAACCCTGATCACTTTAAGCATTTGCTTGTATATCACAAAATTGAGTTTGAAGAGCTAATAGCAGAGACTCGAAGTATTCAAAAATCTAGGTTATTGGAAGTAATAAAGTCAAGAGCCATAGGTGATACTAGCTGTGAGAGAACTAGATGGTATTACTTTGATCAAGCAGTAACTGAATCATCAATATCTCATGAGCTAGCACTCCCTTGGCTACAATTACAGCTGGATCGGGGAACTATTAGGGTAAATAATAATAATGTTTATCTTAAAGCTCTTTTAAATTTTGAACCGGCAGAAATTGTTACTTGTCCTAATTTAAATGGGGAAAGCGGTAAAGTCACTGAGATGTTAATAAACTCAGGCGATAAAATTAAAGAAAACGACCCTGTTTGCACTGTAGAATTAGGCAAGGTATCAATAGAAGTTACTAGCACTAAATGTGGCACTGTTGAAAGTGCCCTTGTAAAAGTTGGTGATAATATTAACCAAGACAGTGGGGTTTTTATCTTAAAAAAAGTAAATAACTATGAGAAAGAACAGATGCTATTTAAGCTAGATGATACTTTCTTTGCTTTCGATCAAGAGGCTAATGCATTTTATCTGTATGAATTTAGTCATTCGCAAGAGCCTTTAGCTGCGGGGAAACTTTTGGATACATTTATCGATTTGTTAGAGTTGACGAGTTAAAAGCTATACCAGTGTAATGGTTGCCATATTGCAGTGCTATATAAGTGAATAAAGTAGTTAAAACTATAAATTAACGTTTGATCTTATCAGTAAAAGGAATTAAAAATGATTGAAGAACAGTCATCAAGCCTATTAAAAATAAGTAAAGGTTATGAGTTATTAGGCAGCTCACTAGATGCAAATTTACTGGCTGAGTTACAAGCATTAGCTAGTAATTTTAAAAACGATGCACTACATACACAAAACGAAAATAGGTTGCTGCGTATTGGTATAATCGGCCAAATAAAACGGGGTAAGTCTTCGTTTTTAAATAGTTTGTTATTTAATGGGCAAGACGTGCTCCCAAAGGCTGCAACACCTATGACGGCTGCGCTAACTAAAATTTGCTATGCACAGCGGCCAAAAGCACTGGTTGAGTTTTATAGCAAAAATGAGTGGGGTAAAGTTAAAAACTTAGCGGATAAAGCATTCACTAAACAAGCAAGTTACGAAAACGCATTTCTTGAATATCAAGCCAATAAGGCAATATCGCAAAAGCAGGGCGTTTTTATTCCTTCACCCGCTAAGCCTGTTATATCTGATGAAGAAAAAGCCAGTATTGAGCTTTTAAATATGGTTAAAAGTTCAGGGCTAAACGTTGCGCAGTATTTAGATACAACCATATCGCTTGATCAAGTAAATAATAATGATGAATTAGTTGATAAACTAAACAACTATGTAGGAGCCAGCGGCGAATTTACACCAATAGTAAAAAGCACTGAGCTGCATTTAAATATTGACTCTTTACGCGATATTGAGGTGGTTGATACACCGGGAATGAACGACCCAATAATCTCCCGTGGTAGACGTACACAAGAGTTTATAGGTCAATGTGACGTTGTTTTTGTACTCAGCAATAGCGGCCAATTTTTAGACCAATCAGATATGAGCTTGCTGGCGCAAAATATTCCCAATAAAGGTATTGAAGATATTGTACTAATTGGTTCACTGTTTGATGGGGCCTTATTGGATGAGTACCATAAGTACCCATCTATTCAAGAGGCGTTACCAGCCATTACTACAAAACTTAATAATCAGGCCAAGAGTAATGTCGACAAGGTATGTAATGAGTTTTCAGCACATCACAGTGCTGAAGATGATAATAACCAAAGCCATTTAATGAGCACTTTACAAAATGCTTTACCGCCTATATTTATTTCTTCACGCTGCTACGATTTAGCTATTAAGCCAGAACAATCATTAAATGAAGAAGAGCTACATACGATGAACCTTCTTAATAGCATGTTTGATGACTTTACGTTTAATGCCAATACGTTTGCAGCAGTGGCCAACTTTAAAAAAGTAACAAGTAAGTTAGATACTGTTAAAGCAAAAAAAGAGCAAATATTGGCCGATCGTTTTAATAACCTGTTAATAGGCTCAAAGCGTGAGGTTAAACAAAAACTAGTTCAAATTACCGATGACGTAACTTATAAGCGTAAAAACTTACTTGAAGGCGACGTTGAAAGCTTAGCGAAAAAACAGCAAGCAGTTGTTAAACGCGTAGAGGCTGGCACTGTTAAAGTTAATAGTGTTTTTGAAAAATACAGTATTCAAGCTGAAAAAACATTAACGCGATTATTAACTGACATAAATCAAGATGCGATACAGGTAAAACAAGTTCAGTCGCAATCAGGCTCGCGGGAAGAAAGCTATACAACATCCCGAGAAGTGAGTGATTCATCGTGGTACAACCCATTATCATGGGGATCAACTCGTACAGTTACATCAACTCACTACCGCACAGTTAGTTACACCTATGCAAGTGTTCATGAAGCAGTGAGTAAGCTTGAGTCATTTGTGGTTGATACCAGCAAAGCGATTTATGACGTAAGTGAAAACGCAATTCAATTAGGGTTGTTTAAACAGGATATAAAAGCATCTATTAAGGATATGTTTGATTTTTCAGATGATGACTTTGACCCCGAGATGGTTTTAATGCCATTAAACAATGCCGTTGAACGTATTACGATCCCTGCGGTTAATTTAGATCTTGATGCGCATATTAATACTATTCGGCAACAATTTAGTGCTGAGCAAGTTGAAGGCGATGACATAGCTCAGTTACGAACTGAACAGGCCCGCGTTGTCGCATTATTATTGCAAGATATTAGTGTTGAGCTAAAACAGTGCATAAATCAAATAGTAGCAAAGTTAGCTGAAGAACAAAGCAATTTTGTTCCGAGTTTAACGAAAGATCTAGTAGCAAGTGTAGAGCAGCTCAAGCAGGATTTAACTCACAAAGAAGAGGTATTAAAAGGGTACGATGACGTATTACAAAAAGTGAATACTGATTTAGCTACTTTAAGCACTAATTTATAAGTTTACTGCGGTTTAGGCATTATCGTGTTTTAAAAAACATAAATAATGCCTCAAGCACCTTTACCCATCAATAAGCGGGTAGTACGCATCTTCCCAAAGCTCGTTTGAGTTATCCATCATAAGATCAATAATAAATGGCACTAATTGCGATAAAAATTGCACGGCATCTTTTAGTTGCTCTCTATTTGCGCTGCTGTTCCATGTTGCACCACCATGCATTAGTTGATTACGTAATGTATATAAACGCTGTAATACGATGGAGGTGAGCTTGGCTGTTTCGTTGTTTGCTAAACCCTATTTGGCAATTTATTTTTGGCTTCATTCAATTTATGCTTAAATTCTTGCTCAGTGATGTGTCCATTATGGAACGACCAAAAAGGCTGAAAAACAAATTTATTGTCTAAAAAAACACGTATGCTGTTAGGAAATTCATTCCACAAGAAGTTATAAATATATTTGTTTTTCTTTTAATTGCCTATGAATCATGTTTTCAGCCTTGTGAATCCTTTTAATAAGGCTAATTTACTGCTTAATGGTGATAAAATCTACATTTGGTAGTCAAGATATATCTCTTTTTCCTATTTTTTCACTTATCCACTCTTCAACTTCACTTTCTACCCAGGCTACAGAGTTACCGCCTAGCTCGACCTTCATTGGAAATCCACCAGCACTCATAAAGCGATAAATAGTAGAACGACTTAAGCCTGTGATATGTAAAACTTCTTTTAATTTGATTAAACGCATGGGGTTTCTCCGGTTAGGTTAGTAGTACATATCCTTTCCGGGGGGAGTAATTTTTTACTGAGTCGAAACAAAAACGTTAAACATATACATCACTATTTTGCATAAACTATTAAGAGGGCATAATAATGCAAAATAACAAGTCACTATACGAATTTGATCACCCAGTAAGTGATGAACAAATACTTGAAGCAGCAGCTTACATAATCGCTCAAAAGCAATTTAGGGATGGGGCTTTAACATGTCCGAAAGACAGTGAAGAATATTTAAGGCATAAGCTGGCGTTAATTGAGCATGAGGTTTTTGCCGTCCTGTTCTTGGATAGCCAAAACCGCATACTTGAATTTAAAGAGTTATTTAGGGGGACTATTAACGCCGCAAGCGTATACCCACGAGAGGTAGTTAAAGAAGTATTAGCGCTAAATGCAGCATCTGTAATACTTGCGCACAATCATCCTTCAGGCGTCAGCACGCCATCACAGGCCGATAAACTTATTACCAGTAAATTACAGCAGGCGCTTAACCTAATTGATGTTTCGATAGTCGATCACATCATTATTGGTGAAACCAGTTATTCATTTGCTGAGCATGGCTTAATTTAAAGGAAGTAGGGTATGGCGATTAAAATAGAGCAAGTACCAGGGCTAAACGTGCCAGAGTCAATGTTTGATGTGATTGTAAATGCCATCACTAAACAAAGTGAATCGATAGGGAATGCGAGTGAGCGAACTATTAATTTTCGTGATAAAGATTATAGCGCAGCAGCTGGGGGCTTTCACCCAGTCGAGGTTAGGCTAGAAAAACGCGGTATTGGTTGGGAGCTTGTATACATTACTGATTTTTCATACCGGGGCCAATCGGACTATGAATTAGTAAAGGAGATTGATGTTTGCTTTGTGATTAAACGCGTGTATCACATGCTGGTGGGCTGGTTAAGTGAACGAGAAGGCAAGGAGCTTTTAACTTTATTTGTGACTAACTTTGTTGAGTATTACAACACAGGCTGCTACCAGGTCACTATTTCAACAGAATAAGGAGTTGGCTATGGCTGAAGTACAGGCGATCAAGGACCTTGATACAGTAAAGTTAATTAGTTATTTGCTTGAAAAGCGGTGTTCTAAACAGATGAGCCATATTTGGAATATAGGTCTGAACTTAGCATTGCGCATATCTGATTTATTGTCTGTTAAATTTACGGATATTCAAAACGACAGGTTACTTATATTTGAAAGTAAAACAGGCAAGCTTGCAGAGATTAAGTTAAATCAAAAAGCATTAGCATTTATCCACGAAGTACGTATCACTCACCCCAACCATGTGTACTTATTTCAATCATATCGCAATCAACAAGCTAAAGGTTCACCACCACGGCCTTTATCACGAAGGGCTGTAACAAGAGCATTTGCGTTAGTGGGTGAAGAGCTTAATTTAAAGTTAGGCACTCACTCAATGCGTAAAACCCGAGGTTACCACCTCTATCATAAAACCCAAGATATCGCCCGTGTAATGAAAATGCTTCGCCATAGCTCCGAAGCAACAACACTGCTTTACATCGGCATAACCCAGGAGGAAATTGATAAAGACTTTGAAGAGTTAGAGCTATAAGTTAATTACATATGATAGGAGTAAGTTTGTTATGTCGCTAGAAAAAGCCGTTACATGCGGTGTAGTAGGAAATGAAGTTTCCAAACAAATAACTGGCAGTTCAGAGCCGTCACTTAGTAGAACAGCTATTGCTGTAAGCTCTGGTGCTGTAGCTGGCGCTACTGTGTCTGGAGTAGTTGTGGTTGGGCTGGGCGTTGCCTCAGCACCGGTTACAGTGCCTTTAGCTGTTGCTAGTGGCTTGTTAGCTGGAGTAGCGAGCTTATTTGATTAGAAGTAAACAAAGAACGCATTTTTGCAGTGCGTTCTTTTTTTGCTTTTGTAGTGTAAATAGCGCTTCTCGTAATGCTATTTTGGGAACTTGCCATCCCTTGTATACTAAGGGTTTAAGCTTATTTAGCTAGTTGAAGGTCTCAAAACCTCGTTAAAACGAATTATGAGAAGCACAGGTCTTAATTAGAATATCATCTTTGACTATAACCAAAACAACGGTGCCCTAAGCCATATTGTTTCGTATTAAGTTTAGCAAAGTAGCTTAGTCGATAATAAAGAGCGTGGAAGTCTTGAGTAAAATTAGGATTATTAGCGTCAAGGTAGTGGTGTGCATTTTCAGGTAAATGAACTAATCGCATCGTTTCATCTAACGGTAAGCTTAGCGCGCTTGCCCATGCTTTAACTATTCGAGTAAACAAGTTATCACTTTCTGCATTTATTTTACCCGTACAGTGGTACCGGTCCTTATTGAAAAACAGCACACAATGATAATGCTGGTGGTGAGCATTGTTCTGCTCCCTAGCCCAAATATTCCTAATATTGCATGGATGTGGCGTTTTACCCTCACGGGCTTTAAGTTTTGTATCGGCTTTAATTTGCGCCACAAGAGAGGCAACAAATCGAGTACACACTTTGTTGCTATTTAGATTAATCGTATTTGAATAAGCAGGTAGCCTTAAATCAATTCTCACAGCAAACGTTCTTTTATGTTCAGCACATGCAGCAAGCATGACTTTCTCAATAGCATCTAGATAGTTAGTAACTAAAGGCTGATTGATTCTGGCTAGTGTTTGATATTGCTTGTAGGTAGGGTTGGTAGTTACTGGGTATTGTGTTGGATTATTCATTTTCTTTGTCCTGATAAGTATTGGTTCATATCAGGTGTATGAGTTGTAGTTTTTTAATTTGTATTTGGCGTGATAATAGATTCGTTACTAGTAACGCTAATAAATATTACCAAACCGAAATTTACACTAATAAAACCAGTAAAGTTTGTGGTGGTTAAATACAGAAATGCATTACTGATAAGTTGTTTAGCGTATTTAGAGTTACTCTGAAGTTATATGTGGTTAATTTATTCTTGAACTAAATGCTACTCTAACCTCAGAAGTAAGATTGTTCTTATTCAGGCACAAAAAAATGTACCTTTTTAAGACAAAAACATCAGCTTTCACATTATCAATATCATATATGTATTCTCTGTAGGTTTTAACTCGAAGGGAATCTGATGCTTCAAAGTAAGCATATGAAATAAACAATAAGCTATGTACATAAATATTTATAAATGAAGTGATAAAATTACTTAGATGATATAATTTTGAGTCTATTTGAAAAATATTGGTTGTTCCAAATAATGAATTGCTAACATCAAGGGTAGATAAGTGCTGTTTTGGGTTTTTATAACTTAGGATTTTTTTTATGCACTTTACAGTAAGCAGATTCAAGGTGTTCCGAAAGTTATCAATTGAATTCTTGGGTTGATCGGCTAAATATGATTTAACTAACTCAAATGAATCCCCTGAAAAAAGATTATTTAGGTGAATATCAAAAAGCGCTCTGTATCGCCTATTAATATTGGTTGGCAACGAATTAAAAAATTGACCTACATACTCATCTTTTTTAATCTTTTTTGAACTTAATAAGTTAAAGACTAATGCAGTTGATATATGTTCTATTGGACTATTATTATTCGGTATCGATAAGGTATATGCAGATGGCCTCTTTGTAATAAGTCGATTTTTTTCACAAGTAAATGGCTCATTTTCCTTGAAGGTACATCCAGTTGCTAATTGTTGAATTTTTTTTGATTCGACAAGTTTTATAATTGCTGTTTTTACTTCTACATTTTTTAACTTGCATGCTTTAGCAATAACTGACACTGAAAAGTTTTCAACATATCCAAACTCATCTTGGTTTAATACAAAGAAACACCATACCAACTTTATAGGTACTCTTAGTTCTAGTCCCTCTACCTTTGCCAGCATTTCAGTAAATTTTAATCGATCAATCTTGTCATGGCTGTTGTAGATAAAAGTATATGAAAGTGTTGGTCGTCCAGGCTTAAAGTGTTCAGCTTCGAGTTTTGAAATTGCATTAATTTCTTGCAGTTCTTCTATTACTTTTTTGAATTTATTGTGTGGGCATCCTAATTCTATCAGCTCAGATTTAGATAGTTCGTCTCCAATAGTTTTCTTCGCAATTAAACGAATTAAAACCCATTTTGAATATGCTGATAGACCTGTGGTTAAGTTGAAAAACTCACTCATTAGATTGTTTCCATGCTGTGTCTTGTTACTCTATAGTAGAGTAACTACACTTTAATTAACACAATAACAGGGTGTTATTTTGTAATTTTAAAAAAGATGCGATATTCAATCTCAATTAGACTCCCATATAGATTTTTGTTTATTTTAAAAATCTAATTAAGACTCTAACTGAGTGGGTAGTTGAGGGTTTCATTTAGATGTTGATTAGTATCTAAAAGATATCTGGTGAGGTAGATTCTGACCGCAAAGCGGTTGCTTACAAATTGGTATTGGATTATTGTTTTCGATAACATCCGCAAACGGTAAAACACAAGGAAGAACTAATGACAGATCGGATTGCTAGCAAGAAAATTTTGACGTGGATCAATGAAGATAATGAAGATTTGCGTAACTGGCTAGCATGCCGCTATGACAGTTACAGTAGTTATTTTAAATCTCCAGATGCCACATTAGATAGCTTTATTAGAGATGAAATAAAACGTATAAGTGATAATGAAGATAGTCAAAAAGTTAGTCTTGATAAGCTCTATAAAGCATGGAAAAGCTATGAAAGGGGCTTAAAGAATATCTCTAATAAAGTCTGTAAACTTCAGCTCGAGGTGTCTAAATCAGCGCGTGATAAACTAAAGACGTTAAGTGCAGCGGATGAAATATCTCAATCTAAATATATTGAAAAGCTAATTAATTACGCTAGAAAAAACCCTAAGCTGATTTCTGAAGATACAAAAGTACAAGAACCTTACAAACACAAACAGAGAACTTTTGATGATAGCCTTGACTTAAAAGCTATAAGAGAAAACTTATCAACTATTGATGGTAAGATTACTAGATTATTAGATGCTTGGGAGGAGTAGGGCAAGCTGAGCTTTCTTTAGGTCGCCTTGGTTATTTTTAAAAATAAATAACTTTTAGTATGCCTATTGGTATTCCTTGTGTTTACTTTTACCGGTATTTATATTGCTAATCAGTGTGTTATTATGTTTTTAAGAATCCCTCTCTCCCACCATTATTCTATATTAGGACGCCTTATGGCGTCTTTTTTTGTGCCTGTAATAAAGTTTAGCCAGTTAGCCTATCGCTTGCGCGACTCGATTATTTTTATGCCGATGTTTTAGCGTATACATGCTCGGCTTGTAGTGGTCAACTAATTTTGGCCACAGTTTTAGAATCTTGGTATCTAACCTCAGATTCATTTGGTGCTAAACTTGCGTTATAATGATGTGGTCTAACGTTGTTGTAATATCCGTTGATATAATCACTCACACTATATTTAGCATCTTTAAAGTTTTCGTATCCAACCTTTGGCATCCACTCCGTTTTAAAGCTTCTAAAAAATCGCTCCATTGGTGCATTATCCCAACAATTTCCGCGCCTGCTCATACTTTGTGTAATTTTATAGCGCCATAAACGTTGACGA